>NZ_AQGU01000024.1 GCF_014905615.1 Pseudoalteromonas aliena SW19 | reverse complement strand
TAACCCCAAGGTAAGTGTGGCTCAAATGGTCAGAATAGGATCTCCGCGTAGCGGCTTAGTTCAACAATTTTATAGTGCGCTCGTCGCGCATATTTCTGCCAACGATACGCTCATGTATTTTATAAATCATTTTTATCAAATAACTTAATACATTGCTATATATAATTTTTTATTAGCACTCAAACTATTAATAAAAGAGAAAATGCGCTCGCCGCTCATTTTCTTGAATATGTGTGCATCACAACTATACTGTATATAAAAACAGCACTATTATTGGTGGTAATATGAAAACACGTTCTCCATTTTTAAATTATATAGCCGATTATATGTTGGTACGTCAGTATTCATTACGCACCGTAGATACGTACCTAAGATGGATTGCATCTTATATCCATTTTCATAATAAACGCCATCCCGCCTCAATGGGAGACAATGAAGTCGAGCGCTACTTAGAACATTTAGTGTTAAAGCAAAACGTTGCACCACGTACGCAAGCCACCGCATTAAATTCATTATCATTTTTATACAAGCACATAATAAAAAACGAACTTTCATTAAATTTAAATTTTGCCCGCAGTAAAAAACAAGCAAAGCTCCCTGTCGTGATGACCCCAGAGGAAGTTAAAATGTTGATGGCTCATTTAAATAAGCGCTATTATTTAATTGCAGCTCTTATGTATGGAAGTGGTTTAAGAGTGATGGAAGCGGCGCAATTAAGGGTGAAAGATATTGATTTTGATTATAAATGTATTCAAGTATGGAATGGAAAAGGTAATAAACGCCGCATTGTAACGCTGGCCATCGAGCTAATTCCTATGCTGAGAAATCAAATTTTGAACGTTGATGACTATTTAAAACTTGATTTAAATAATACGGAATATTCTGGCGTATGGATGCCATATGCCTTAACTAAAAAATATCCTTCAGCCGCAAAAACACTAGCATGGCAGTATTCATACCAACTTTATTAAAAACATGATCATTCTAGCGTATTAAATAACTCACTAACTACGTTAAAAATTATTTATATAGAACAACTATGTATCATAATTTTAGCCTTGTTATTTAGCTATTTTCTTATCGCTATAATAGCTCACTAATTTAATGCAATTGGTATTATTTCCCTCTCATATATTAAGTTCAGATCCTCAAAGTGGTGAAATAAGGCGACATCATTTTCATCACTCTTGCATTAGAAAAGAAGTGAAAAAAGCCGTTCAAAAATCAGGGTTAACAAAAATAATAACACCCCATACATTAAGGCACTCTTTTGCTACTCATTTACTGCAAAATGGCGCCGATATAAGAACCGTTCAAGCTCAGCTTGGCCATTCTGACGTTAAAACTACACAAATATATACCCACGTACTACAACAAGGTGCTAATGGTGTTATCAGCCCTTTTTCAAGTTTATAAATCTCCCCGATTTAAAAAGCCGAGCTTAATAAAGCTCGGCTTTTAAAAGTACATTGTTTAGCAATTATGCACTTGGGTATTCGCGGTACGCGCGCTCTATATTTTTAGCCTGCTTTTTAGAAATACCTAAATGAGCAAGTGCTACACGTAAACGAGCACGTGATAGGTCAGACCCTAATATTTCCATTGCATCAAGCACTGACGTACTTGACGTTTTGCCAGTAATGGCGACAAATATTGGCTCTAAAAAATCTTTAATCTTAAGCTCGTGGAATGTTGCAACTTCTTTTGCTATTGCAAAAATAGCGGGTTTGTCAAAGCTACGTAAGCTTTCAAGCTGCCATACAAAAAATTGTAGTGCTTGGCGAATCACGTTTTCGTCTGCTTTACCGGCAGTTAGTAACGCTGGATCGTAAGTTGGAATGCCCCCTACAAAATGCCCTGCTAGCTCAACCATATCAGAAAGCGTGTTGATGCGAGCTTTAGCTTCTGGCAATACTTTAGCAAGCATTTTACCGTTAAATTTCCAATCAACGAAGCGCTGCATTAGCTCTTCATCGGTTAGGTTTTCACGGATCCAAGTACCGTTTAACCAGCTTAATTTATCTACGTCGAATACTGGACCACCAAGCGATACGCGCTTCATGTCAAAGTTTTCAATCATTTCATTAAGTGTGAACTTTTCGCGCTCATCTGGCATTGACCAGCCCATGCGGCCTAAGTAGTTAAGCACGGCTTCTGGCAGGTAACCCATTTCTTTATAGTAATTAATAGAGGTTGGGTTTTTACGCTTAGACAGCTTTGATTTATCTGGGTTACGCAATAATGGTAAGTGACCAAGCACTGGCGCTTCCCAACCAAAGTCTTCATACAGTTTTAATAACTTAGGTGCTGAGTTAATCCATTCTTCACCACGGAAAATATGGCTAATTTGCATGTGGTGGTCGTCAACTACGTTTGCTAAAAAGTATGTTGGGAAACCATCTGCTTTTAATAACACTTGCATGTCTACGTTTTCCCACGGGATCTCAATTTCGTCACGTAGGTAATCGTTAAACTTAAATGTGCCTTCGCTTGGGATTTTCATACGTATAACGTAAGGTTTACCCTCAGCTAGGTTTGCTTTAATTTCTTCATCTGTGTGGTTTAAACCACGACCGTCGTATTTAGGGCGCAAACCTTCTGCCATTTGCTCTTCACGCATTTGATCAAGCTCTTCGCTTGTTGCAAAACAGTAAAACGCTTTGCCATCGTCAACTAACTGATGCGCGTATTTCTTATATAAATCGCTTCGCTCAGACTGACGATAAGGACCAAATTCGCCACCCACATCAGGACCATGATCCCACTCAAGCCCTAACCAGCGTAGGCTATCCATAATCGCAAGTTCAGATTCTGGCGTGCTACGTACTTGGTCTGTATCTTCAATACGAAGTACAAATTCACCGCCTTGTTGTTTAGCAAAACAGTAGTTAAATAAGGCGATATAAGCGGTGCCAAGATGCGGGTCACCAGTTGGCGACGGGGCAACACGGGTGCGAATTGTCATGGTATATTCTCTTTAAATAAGTGAGATAGTAAAAGTGGTTTATGCAGCTACTTTGTTTAAGTAAGCAATAATATCGTTTGATTCATACAACCATTGTACTTGGCCGTTTTGTTCTATACGCAGGCAAGGCACTTTAACTTTGCCGCCTTGCTCTAGTAGCTCTTGACGATATTGTTCATTATTTTTTGCATCACGCGTTTCTATGTTTAAGCCTTCGCGTTTAATAGCGCGACGTACTTTTACACAAAACGGGCATGCTTTAAATTGATATAGTTTAAATTGTGAGGTTTGCTGATCAAGCTTTGCTTGCTCGTCGCTTGCACGCTTTTTACTGCGGGGAGTAAATACAAAATTAAAGAATAAAATTATACAACCTAAAAACCAACGAACTAATTTCATGTTCTGCGCTCTGTTTACAACAATTTAAGGAGCCAGATTTTAGCACAAATTTACAATCAAAAAAGCTCAATACTATTGAGTTGTTGCCACTTCGTCATAAAGCGCTAATTCACTGCACGCTGTTACTTTGTTTCGGCCTGTTTTTTTAGAATGGTAAAGCGCTAAATCAGCCTGATTAACAATACTCGATACGGTATCAATGCTTTGTAATGCTAAAAAACCAATGCTGATTGTTAGCCGCTCAATTTGCGCAAAAGAATGATCGGCCACATTAACTCTAAGTCTATTTAATGCAGTGTAAGCTGCTGCTTGGCTTCTTGATTGAAATAAAATAGCAAACTCTTCTCCTCCATACCTAAATACGTAGTCCTCAACTCTAAAATTATATTTTAATAATTTAGCCACTTGGGCAATAACACCGTCGCCCACTACATGGCCAAAATTATCATTCACATTTTTAAATAAGTCGATATCAGCAATCGCTAAATACCAACTTCGATCTTTGTTAACGTTCTGCCTTGGTAATAAAAAACCATTGCCAGACACTATTTCCATTACTTTTTTATCAAATGTTTGCCTGTTTAGTAGCTCGGTTAGCGGATCTAATCGAGACTTGTGTAAAAGCCATAGCTGATTGGCATAAATATTTAAAATATGTAGAGCCATAACACCGATGCGCTCTGGTAATTTTTGTGGTGTTTCTATGATCAACACACCAATCACATCTTCTAAATGATAAACAGGTACATAGCTTGCCGTATGCCCACCTGCATGGCTGACTCTAACTTTATTTGGAGTGGCTTTACTTAGTAGCTGCTGTATTTTAGCCGGTTTTACATGCTCAATATCGCTTGGGGTGTTAATTAATTTAGGAGGGACCGGCACAAAAAAGTACTTATTTATATAAATAGCAAAATTATCGACTTCCAGTAAATCGCTAATTACTTGGATAAGTGCAGCGTCTAAATCTCCTTCTTCCTCTTGTTGGGTAAGTGAAATAATCCACTCATGACCACATTTATTTGCTTGCATTTCCATGCCTAAACTGGTTAATCTGCAACCAGTTTAGTCAACATTTACGATTTTACTAAATTATGAGGCAATACTTGTAGGCTAATCTTTTTTGGTTAATATCTAAAGTAGTACTAAGTCATCGCGATGTAATACTTCTGCACCGCTATCGTAATCAAGTAACTGGCCTATTTGATTAGAGTGCGCCCCTTTTATTTTAGTGATCTCAATACTACTAAAGCGTGTTAGGCCTCTTGCAATCACTTGATTTTTTTTATCAATTAAATCGATTAAATCACCGCGCTCAAAGCGACCAAATACATTAGTAACACCTTTTGCGAGTAAGCTTGCGCCTTTATTTTGCAGCGCTGTAATAGCACCTGAATCAATAACAATTTGCCCTGTACTTTTAGGCCCCGCTAGTAGCCATTTTTTACGACCATCTTTTGGGGCGGCAAGCTTTATAAAACGCGTGCCTGGTAACTCGTCACTCATACATCTTAAAATAACGTTTTTACCTGCGCCTTTAGCAATAATAACTTCAACGCCTGCACGCCTTGCAATATCGGCTGCTTGTAATTTGGTTGCCATGCCGCCAGTGCCTAAACTTGTGCCACTGCCACCAGCAAGTTGGCGCAGTTCATCGTTTATATGTGTTACTTCACCAATGAGGGTTGCATCGGCGTTTGTGCGCGGATCGCTGGTAAATAAGCCTTCTTGATCGGTAAGTAGCAGTAACTTATTAGCATTAGCCAAAATAGCGACAAGTGCCGATAAGTTATCGTTATCGCCAACTTTTATTTCACTGGTAGCGACTGCGTCATTTTCGTTAATGATGGGCACAACGTCGTAATTGAGCAGTGCGGTGAGTGTATCGCGGGCATTAAGGTAGCGCTCTCTGTCGTCTACATCAGCACGCGTAAGCAGCATTTGCCCTACATTTACACCATATAAAGCAAACAAGCTCTGCCAAATATGAATAAGTTGACCTTGTCCAATTGCAGCAAGCATTTGTTTATCAATTAAGCTTCTGCCACAGGGTTTTAATAGTTGCTCGCGCCCAGCGGCTACCGCGCCGCTCGATACCAAAATAACGTGATGACCCTGCTTTTTAAGCTCGCAGCATTGGCGTACTAATTCAACCATGTGTGCTTTATCTAGTTTATCAGTGCCGCCGGTAAGTACGCTTGTACCAAGCTTTACAACTATTACCTGTTCCCTTTGCATGTGCTTTTTACTACTGATTAATTAAAGATGAATTAATTTATACCAGCTCGGTATTTTTGAACAAGTTAAAAATATTCATGCTAGGATCTGATTTTATTAAATTAAGTAAATTACTTTTTATGCCTGCCAGTTTATGTTTAATTATTGCCACCTTTTTATGGGGCAGCTCTTTTATTGCGCTCAAATACGCCATTGCCATTTACGACCCTGCATTGGTGATATTTTTACGCATGCTCACCACATTAGTTTTATCGCTTTGTTTATGGCGCTACGTTATTCGGTTTGAGTATTTAAAAGGTGACTGGAAGTATTTAGTGGGTATGTCGCTTGCTGAGCCTTGCTTGTACTTTTTATTTGAAGGCCATGCAATGGAATACACGTCAGCCTCGCAGGCGGGTGTTATTGTGTCGTGCTTACCTATAATTATTGCCCTACTTGCCTTTGTATTACTTAAAGAATACATAAGTAAATCCATTGTGGTGGGTTTTACGCTGTGTATTGGCGGCAGTATTTTACTTACGCTTCTATCCCCAAATTCTGAGCAAGCACCAAATCCGTTACTGGGTAACTTTTTAGAGTTGATGGCTATGGTGTGTGCGGCATTTTATACCGTAAGTATTAAGCATTTAGCTAATCGCTATTCTCCCCTGACTTTAATTGCACTGCAAGGTATTAGCGGAAGCTTATTTTTTGCGCCGTTTTTATTTTTTATCGACCTGCCAAGCGAAAACCAACACGACTTAACCGCGCTAATGAGCATTTTATATTTGGGCTCGTGTGTAACCCTTGGCGGCTATGGCATGTACAACTATGCTATTAGCAAGGTATCGGTATTAACCGCTGCGGCATACTCTAATTTAATTCCTATTTTTACACTTATTTTGTCAGCGATTATTTTGGGCGAAGTACTCAACGTTTGGCAATGGTTGAGCATATTTGTGGTATTTATTGGTGTAATGGTAAGCCAGCGCCATCAAGAACTTGTGGTTGATATACCGCTTAGTGAATCGGGCGAAGACATTTGCGCAGATACAAGCAATCTCAAATCAGTACCTGAGGCAAGCGAATCAAAAGGGTAACAGGTAAGTAAATACAACCCAGGTGTTTGTAAAAAGTCATATTGAGATTGATGAATAACCTCAATTCCCGTTACCTTATAATTTTGTATCACCCCATTTTGCAGTTGCAAAGTAAACGCTTCCCCCACTTTTGCGTTTTGTAAAAATGCAAAGTGGGTGTCGTTATGCCCAGCTATTAGCGCCCCTTTTTCGTTTCCAAATTCTTTTCCGCCAAGCTCCCCTGCGGGTAAAAATTGGCTAGGCGCAAACGCTAAATTACGACCACTCGCTCCAGCAAGCACACTCAACGTTGTATTGTGGCTTGACCAATTAAGCTTTGCTGTCACGTAGCTGTCGGCGTAATACCAGGGTTTTACTTTGGTGCCAGATGATTTAAGCGCCTCTTGCCATGCTTGCTCAATTAATACTTGAGCAAGCCACGCTTTTGCCTGCATATAAGCGCCGTGCCCAAATAATCCAAGCCCAGCGATTAGTAAGCCCGCGCTTAGCCACTTTTTCATTTATGTTCCCTACTTAATTTAGGCCCTCGGTTTATTTTAAGCGCGCCAAATCCCAATAATAAAATACAGCCTAACAATATGTGGAGCCTACTTTGCCCATCGGTTTGTGGTAAACGCATTGCCATACCTTGCGGTACTGCATTAGTAGCTTGCGCCGTTTGCTCTGCCACTTCTTTTGTTTGAGTTTGTTCAATCGCTATAAAAGCAGTAAAGGGGCTAAGTAATTGATGAGTAAGCGCAAGCTCCTGTACTTCATCTTTAACGGTACTTTGCTCGTTGTATAAAAGTAATGACTTAATTTTTTGGCGCGCCCATAGCTTTGCAATACCTTGAGCGTTTGAGCTATTTTGTGTACTTAATTTAATACTTAAAGGCCCTTGTGCTGTTTGCCCAGCAAGTACCACACTTTTGGCATTATTAAGCTTTATAGCGACCATGATAGGCTCGCCAAAATATAAATCAGGTAGTGGTGACGGCCAAAAATCTAAGCTGTTACCGCTTTCATCGCTTAGCGCCAAATTAGTAATCGTTGGATGCGCAAGCTTATCAAACAACTGCTGCATTTTAGGTTGCACCTCACTTACGCTGCCTATAAACGTAAATGAGCCCTTACCAACATCTGCCGCTCGGCGCATAAAAAAGCTGTTAGGTGCGCTGCCAATACCCACTGTAAATAAGCGGCTATCGCCTAATTTACTTTGAATGTTTTTAAACAATATATCTTCGTTGCTTACGCTGCCATCAGTTAAAAATACAACTTGACGTACAAAACCATCAAACTCGCTGCCATCAAGTACGGCATCAAGCGCACCTTGTATTTCTGTGCCGCCGTCGGCTTCTAGGCTATAAATAAATCGCTCTGCACGGCGTAAGTTAAAATCGCTGGCTATAAGTGGTTTATCGCTCATTGGAGTCACTATGTTATCAAAACCAATAATATTAAAGCTGTCGTCGCTATCAAGTAATGAAAGCGCATAAAACAACGCTTTTTTAGCTTGCTCCATAGATTGCCCGTGCATAGAGCCCGACGTATCAACGACAAATACCATTTCGCGAGGTAATCGCTGAGTTTGTGTAAAGTGATCCCCCGGTGGCATTAGCATAGCAAGCCCGTATCGTTCGCCATTTTCAAACTGCTGAGTAAAAAATGCAGCTTGGGTCTGCTCTTTTTGCAGCGGTTTAAACTCAAGTACAAAGTCGCGATTAACTGCATTTGCTTCATTTAACGCTATTTTATATTGCCCAAACGCAGTGTTTTTCACATCAATATTATGAAATTTAGAATTGATATCCACCAGCTCTAAACCTACGTCAATATTAATGCTTAAGCTAAATTGGCTGCTTGGTACGTTATCATTTTGATTACTATTTTGAGTGATGTTTTGAGTGCTGTAAACAGGGCTCAACCATCCAGTTGGGAGTGGATTTGTATGTGCTTGGTTTTGAGTATTAACCTCAACTTCACCACTAATCGCGTAATAACGCGGTGTAATGGTAGTAGGAAATCTAATAGCGAATGTACCGCTGCTGTAATCAATTATTTCTTGATACTCAAGCTCAATAATTACCTGCTCACCAGGGCCAATGTTTGCCACATTTGTAATAAACATATTGGCGCGTTGCTGGCGTACAAGGGCCGCTTGCTTACCTGATTTTTTAGCCTCTTCGTATTTTTTTTCAGCCTCCACTTTTTTATCAATTTGGCCTTTAATAACTCGCTCACCTATACGCATCGTCATGGCATGTACGGCGCTTTCATCTGGCAATGGAAAAACGTAGCGCGCATTAACCGCAAACGGGTTTTCGTTTTGATAGGTCTGCGTTACGACAACATGATTAATTAGGCCGGTTAAGGTCATATTGGCGTCGCTTTTTAATATTATTGCTGGGCCTGCTGGCGCACCATTGCTATCAAAAAGCTCTAACTTGGGTGATTGCGCATGGCTTTTGAAGCTCGCTAACAGCACAATCGCTATGAATATAAAAATGCTTACTTTAGTAAGCATTTTGGTTGGTTTACTCAACATAAAATCACTCCATCGAACGCTTAGCTTTACTTAGATTCAGTTAGGTTTAGTTACTCGCCGTTTGGCCATTTACACTATTCATTGAGCGAGTGGTAAGCGTTACGCGTCTATCAAAAAAGTTGTCTTCCACCGTGTTGCTGTTAGCCAACGTTTGCTGCTCGCCAAATGCCTGCGTGCTTAAGCGTTTATGGCTCACGCCGTGTTTTATTAAATAGCTTTGCACGGCATTTACACGTGCTTTAGAGAGTAAAAGGTTGGCTTGCTCATCGCCGCGCTGATCGGCAAAGCCGCTTAAATCAAGTGCGAGTTGTGGTTGGTTGTTTAACAAGGTAACCAGTTGGTCTAACTGCAGTGCAAAATGCGGTGCAATAACGCTTGAGCCTGTTTTAAATTGCACCGTCATGGCTAATAAGTTATTAATTTGAACTTGAGTTAATTGCTCATTTTGATTGGCAAGTACTTCTAACTGCTGCTCTAACATATTGTTGTGGTTAAGCACATGTTGGTAATCGCTGGTTTTTTCTTTCATGACCGTAATAGCACGCTCTTGCTCTGCAATTTTGTTATCAGCTACTTTTGAATCGCCTATTAAGCCACCGGCAAATGCCCCAATAAATGCACCTATTGGCCCACCCACTACACCGCCAATAATAGCGCCTGCACCTAAACCAATAGCCGTTTCTTTATGAGCTTCTTTTGATGGCGTGTTAGATGTTGAGGCAATTACTGGAGTGCAAAAACTAGCAACGAGTGTTAACGCAATTAATGTCTTTTTCATGGTGTGATCCTTTAAATTACTTTTTAATTTGTGATGTTTTGTTTTGATGGGTGTATTAAAACAAGTTCAAGTGGCAACAAAGGGGAGCAAAAATGGCAAACTGCTGAGCAATTGTGGCAAAAAAATGGCAATTACCTTTTTAACCTTACTTAGGTTAAAAACCTAAGTTATAGTGCACAGCAGAGCCGATAGGATAATGATTAAGATGAAAAAAATAGCCATCATTGAAGATGAACCCGCAATCCGCGAAAACTACATAGAAATGCTGAGCTTACAGGGCTACCAAGTAAGTGGCTTTGCAGATCGCGCCAGCGCAGAAGTTGCATTTAAAAATGCCCTGCCCGATTTAGCCATTGTTGATATTGGCTTAGGTCATGAAATAGATGGTGGTTTTTTACTGTGCCAAACATTGCGATCGCTTTCTAAAACACTGCCTATTATTTTTTTAACCGCCCGCGATAGCGAAATAGATACCGTATGCGGCCTGCGCATGGGCGCCGACGACTACCTAACAAAAGACATAAGCTTGGCTCACTTGGCTGCACGTATTGGTGCGCTGTTTCGCCGCATGGAAGCACTTGCACAACCTGCTGATGCAAATGCCCTCATAACACGCGGGCAGTTAACGCTTGACACGCAACGAATGCAGGTGTTTTGGCAACAACAATTAGTTGATTTAACCGTAACCGAATTTTGGATGCTGCATTCACTCGCCCAGCGGCCAGGCCATGTTAAAAGCCGTAACGATTTAATGAGCGATGCAAAAATTTATGTAGACGACAGCACTATTACTTCACACGTAAAACGTATTCGTAAAAAGTTTGTAGCACTCGATAGCACCTTTGATTGCATAGATACCGTGTATGGCATGGGCTACAGGTGGGAACAACACTAATGCTACGATTTGGTCTACGCAGTAAATTTATATTACTTTCATGTTTTTTGTTTTTGCTGCCGTGGCTTGGCTACGAGTACGTATGGGAAATGGAAAAGTTTTTACGCCAAGGCCAAGAAAAAACCCTCGTAGGCACCACTCGCGCACTTGCTACTGCATTACATGAGCGACCTGCATTATTTGACGAGCAAACCAACTTTTTAGACCAAGTAGTAAAAGGTCGCGATTTATACGCTTACAATCTTAAAAATCCTATTCAGCTTGACGGTAAACTTAATGATTGGGATAGCTACCAACCGTTATTTTGGCACTACGACAAACGCTACTTACAAAAAACAGACAACAAACATCAAGCCAGTGACTTATCGTTTGATCATATGGTGGGAAAATTTGATAACTACTTATACGCCGTATTTAAAGTAACCGACAATACCCTTATTTATCGCGCTAAAAATAGCTTAAGCATTACCAATAACGATTATTTACAAATTGGCCTAAAAACGCCAGACGGCCAGTTTAATACTTACATTATTGCGCCACGCCAAGATGGCTGGATTAATGCGTTTGATGCAAATACCAAAACCCCTTTTACAAAAATTCAGGGCTATTTTGAAAGTACCGAATCGGGTTATAACGTAGAGCTGCGTTTTCCTATTAACATGCTGGGCAACAAACTTGGCTTTGCCATTGTTGATGTTGATAATAAAGAGGCGTTGTTAGAGCCTAAAATAATGTCGACCTCAAACTTAAATAACCCAAACGATTTAGGCTCGGTACTCGTACCTTCCCCAGAAATTAGCCGTATTTTAAAAGGCATGGGCCACAGTGGTAGCCGTATTTGGGTGGTTGATAACCATCATCGTGTACTTGCACAATCGGGTACTATTCAAAATGCAGATGGCGTTTGGGCTGATGGGCTTGCTAACCAAGCACCTGAAACGTGGTGGCAGCGCTTTGAGCAAAATTACTTGCACCCAATTTACTATAAAATATTAACGCGCCCCGAAAATGAGTTTTTAGATACCCTGCACGATGTAGCTTCTATGCAAGGCACACATTTAGCGAAAGCCTTAAAAGGACAACCAGCATCGTCTTGGCGATTAACACCCGACAGCAAAGCCGTTATTTTATCGGCCGCTTACCCTATTTGGATCCAAGACCAAGTAATTGGTGCAGTAATAGCAGAGGAAACCACTAACGGCGTACGTACGCTACGTAATAAATCGCTCGAAAAACTGTTTAACGTTATTTTAGCTGTGATGCTAATTGGTACTGTCACACTGTTCTTTTTTGCCTCACGTATATCAAGCCGTATTAGGCGTCTGCGCGATACCGCTGAGCAAGCAATTGATGCACAAGGGCGTGTTACCGGCAGTATTAATTACAGTGATGCTAACGATGAAATTGGCGATCTGTCTCGTAGTTTTTCAAATATTGTGAGTCGACTTGGTGGCTATACCGATTACTTAGAAAATATGTCGTCACGGTTATCCCACGAGCTGCGCACGCCGGTTGCCGTAGTGCGCTCATCTCTCGAAAACTTACAAAGCTTGCCACAAAACGAGCTGAGCCAAAAATATCTCGATCGCGCCAGTGAAGGTGTTAAACGCTTAGGTAAAATAATAACCACCATGAGCGAAGCCACCCGCCTTGAACAAAGTATTCAAAGTAACGAGCCTGAGCCTTTTGATTTACAAAAAGTAATAAATGGCTGCATGCAAGGCTATCAGCTTACTTACCCAAACCATTTATTTGCGCTTGATGTATGCCAAAGCAAATTACCTATGCAAGGTGCACCCGAGTTTATAGCTCAGCTGCTTGATAAACTTATTAATAATGCGATGGAGTTTAGTGAAGCCAATACGGCGATTAATGTGAGCCTTATGCAAACTGAAAATAAAGCAACATTAACAGTGAGTAATACAGGCCCAGCGTTACCCGATGGACTCACTGAGCATATTTTTGACTCTATGGTGTCGGTGCGTAGCCAGCAAATGCAGCAACAACCACATTTAGGCTTAGGGCTTTATATTGTAAGGCTGGTATGCGACTACCATAAAGGCAGTGTAACCGCGAAAAATAATGAGCAAGGCGATGGTGTAGTGTTTGCTGTAAGCTTGCCTTTACATAACTAAAATAGTTAATAGAGCGGTTTAACACGCCGCTTACCCCTTCAAACCTGCCGATTACAATTTAGTACCACTGCAAATGTAACTATTCACTTTTTATTCAGTCGAACAACCATACCCTAAAGCCATATTAAAGTATCAGATTGAAGGAATACCCATGAAGCCATCACTTGAGCGTGAAGAACTGGATTTTATTTTTGATTTATACAGGCCCTCTAAAAAGCCTAAACCTGAAAACGTAAAACCAAAAAGCGCAAACTACAAAGAACTTAGAAAACACGACACGACCAAAAACCAAGGCGTATCGCACTACTTAGTCTAATTTTATTACGCTTGGCATTTCTCACGTTCTAAAAATGCTTTAATGCAGTCTATTTCTGCCTGTTTGACCGTTTCGCCTATTTCAGGGCCTTTTTTGCCATTTTTAAGCGCATTTTGAACTACCAGCTTCTTATCCATTTTTTGCAGTTCAGTATGAATTGCTCGCAGCTTAGCTGCTTGCGGGTATGGCTTATCAACAAGTGTTTCACCACGCCCTTGTGCATCGCATTGGCATGCTTGGGTAAACGCTATAAAACGTTCTGGGTGTACCAACGCATTTAAGTTAGTCACTATTAGCTTGTGGACGGTTTGCGGCCTTAACTGATCAATTGTATGGCAAAGAGTGTGATTATCACTGGTGAGTACACCAATGTCGCGAAAGCGATTAGGCACTTTTAAACGATCACAAAATGCCTCGACTACTGCAACGCCTTCGCGTTCGTGCCCTCGTAAATTTCCATGTTTTTTAAAACTCAATGCTTTTCCAAAGTCGTGAGTTAATGCAGCAAAACGCGTTTCCAAATTAAAATTTAAATCAGCGGCGCGTTTAAGTACTAACATGGTATGTACAAATACATCCCCTTCAGGGTGATGGTTTGCTGGTTGCGGTACATTAACCATGCGCTCAAGCTCTGGGAAAATACCCAAACCTTGCAATGCTTCAAAATAAAGCTCAGGGTGTTTTTCACCCAGTGCTTTTTCTGTTTCAAGCCATACTCGCTCAGGCACTAAATGTGTTAACTCACCTTTATTTTTAAGCTCGCGCATTAACGCATACGTACTTGGGTGAATGCTCCACTGGCTGCCATAGCGCGCTAAAAAGCGAGCAATACGCAGTACTCGTACAGGGTCTTCTACAAATGCAGCTGTGGTGTGGCGCAGTGTTTTATTTTGTAAGTCAGTTTGACCATTAAACGGGTCAATAATATTGCCGTTTTCGTCAAGCGCCATTGAATTTATGGTTAAATCGCGCCTTGCTAAATCTTCTTCGAGCGTTACTGTTGGGCTGGCATCAACCACAAAACCGGTATAGCCTTTGCCGCTTTTGCGCTCTGTGCGCCCTAGTGCATATTCTTCTTTTGTTTTTGGGTGCAAATAAACTGGAAAGTCGCTACCTATTGGCACAAAACCAAGCGACTCCATCGTTTTTGGTGTTTCACCAATCACTACATAGTCGTTATCTTTTGATTTTATATTTAGCAGTTTATCGCGCACTGCACCACCAACGAGGTAAACTTGTTTTAAGTTACTTTTCACTTTATTCCCATAAACATTAATAAAATTGTTTGATGTTAATCATATCATTAATTAATAAATTCTGCGGAGTTTGCCAAGCCTAAACAAGCTCATTACAATGGCGCATTATTTTTAGCTACAGCCTCGTATTCAATGAAAAATCATTCATCAAAAAAAGAACTTATGTTACTGCCTATTTTATTGGTCGTTATTTTAATGTGCGTAGCAGGTCACTTTTTACTACAAGCAAACTTTCAAGACAGTAATGTGGTTGAATACATGTTGGCAGCACTACCGTTTGCTATGTTTGGGCTAGTTATTGTGGCATTTAAAATGGCCGCCAAAAGTGAAAAAGAAGAGCAAGAGAAATAACTGATTTATAAGAGTTAATTATTATCAAGAAAGGGAAAATAGCATACAAAATGAATTACAAAAAGATTAAAAAATATTTGATGAGCTATCTAAAACGAAGCAAAATATCGTTTATTCTGAAATTGTAAAACCTGATGAGGTGCATTAGCCGCTTTTGGCGTGAGTATGACTTGGTGAAAAATATGATTACACTCGACAGTCAAGAATTTAATACACAGCCTACTTCCTCACAGCAAAGCTGTATATTTTTAGGCAACACGAATACAGGTAAAAGTATTGACGGGAGTTATTTGGAACGTTGTATTAAAACAGGTTGTAAGTACCTTGTATTTATGACGGACGACACCCCTCATGAAGATATGCTTCACATTCATCTTTTGGATGAAAATTTAGATATTATTGATTCAGCTACAATTGGAAGTATGTATTCAACAGGATTTTTTAGAGATTATAATATTCAAGAACCCAATACGTTAACCTTCTATTTTATTGGTGAAACTCAATGGAAAGTAGAAATATTGGATAAAAAAGCGTTTTTATTTCCATTTATTTCACAACCCAAAGGCGTTTCTCGAAAAAACATCTTTTCCCAATACTTTAAAATATATGGTAATCCACAATCTGAGGTTCAGTAATCTCACAAGCCACTCACACACCTGTAATATAGTCCAAAATGCCAATTAAAACAGCACCAAAACTCCTTTTAATATTTCATCTGAAATTGAAGTAGCCGATTGAACCAAAACAGGAACTCAGCTATGGTTTGTTTATCAATAACAAATAAATTTGAAACGAGTTAATCTATCGGCTCGTTATATTTCACGGAGGGTTTAGATTGTCATTTCCTGTTTTAGAGACGAATCGCTTAAGATTAGATCAGTTATCAAAAGAAGATTCAAATAGTTTATTTGAGTTGTTCTCGAACAATTTAGTTGTTAAATATTATGACTTAGAAGCTTTCACTGAACTGTTACAGGCGATTAATTTAATTGAATTTTTCAACTCTCGCTTTGAAGAAAACTCTGGTATTCGTTGGGCTATTCGCCTAAAAGAAACAAATCAACTTATCGGTACTTGTGGCTTTAATACTTGGAGTCCTAAAATGAAGAGCGCTGTTCTTGGATATGATTTACTGCCTAAGTATTGGGGCATGGGCTTTACCACTGAAGCGGTCCACCGAATAGTTAAGGCGGCATTTTCAGGTGACTTATCTTGCGGTAAACTTAATCGCATACAAGGAGACACTGTTCCTGGAAACTCTGCATCTGAATCTCTTCTTCTAAAAGTTGGATTCAAAGAAGAAGGCATTAGGCGTCAAAGTGGTTACTGGAAAAATCAGTTTCACAATCTTAAATGCTTTGGGTTAATTCAGTCGGAGTACTGTGAAATATAACTATAGAATAAGCTTCCCCCCCCCGCTTGCGGCCCTAAAAAACTACAGACTTGATCAAACTCGATCATAAAAAGTAACTAGTTAAGTAAGGGCCCATCTAACTTATTGATATGCTTTTTCTGCTACGGTCACTTTTTCTAAGTAATGTCTCGATTCAGCTCTAGAGTGCTTAGTTGTGAGTATTTTATAAAACTGACTCGACGTTAGTTGGTTAATTTTTGAAAATGCGATTGTTCTATTTGAATTAAATATTTTTAGTACATTGCCTGCGCCACCGTTATATGAAGAAATCATGGCGTAATGTTGGTTTTGTTTGGTTTGTATTTTATTTAAATAGCTATTTTTTAGTACACTTAAATACGCACTGCCAATATCTATATTTCTTTTAGGATCAAACAATACTTCTTTACTCGGCTCCCCAGGTATTTTCTTTATTTTTTGATAGACGTCTCTTCCAGCGCGCGACGGAATTATTTGCATTAATCCATACGCATTTGAAGAGCTTACTGCGTAAGGGTTAAAGTGACTCTCTGTTTCAATAATACCGTAGATAAGCGATGCGGGAAGCTGATATTTTTTTGCCGCAGCTAATACATAATCACTGTATTTTTGCTTTCGTAAGTGGGCGTTTTGCTCTACCAGAGGAAAAGACACTGATGTGATTGAATGACCATCACTACGTTTTTTTTGCACTTTGGTATCTACTAAGTAACGAGCAAAACGACTTGCCCGCCATTGGTATTTTATGGGGAGTCCGTCTTCATCGAGCACTTGTTGATACAAAAAAGGTTCATCCCCTAAAATAGGCGATTCACTGGTAAAAATGTCTGTTTTATGTGGATCACTTGAGGTCAATAATGTCATTACAATTGCTTGAGTTAGAAGCGAATTGGTATTTTTAGTGGCTATGGTTTCGACCTGCACCATATTACGGTCAAAATCAATAACGGCGCGTGCTTGGTAATCATTGCTGTATTTTACATACTTTCTGCGCGTTGGTTGCTGAGTATTTTTTTTACCCCATTTACGACTAACTACATTTTCTAACGTTGCTAATAGCTGGCTAACACTCCCCACTTGTTGCTTAATTGAACGATGCGTTTTTTTTACTTGTTTTTCAATTGCTTTAACATCGGTGGGGTTGTTTTTTACTTGTTTCGCAAGTTTATTGAGATCCCTTACTGGCGCTAGGTGCGATATTGACTCGCAACCGGTCAATAATAAAATAAACACTAAGAAGCCATACTTTTTCACAAATATCCCTATTGAACCAAGTAAAATTATTATTACAATATATGATAGCCAAACCAATCTGGCTTTATAGTTTGTGCTTCACCACTGGGGGTTAACTTTATATTCAATTGGCTGTCGAGTAAATCGATAGCAAAACAGTCATCTACGTCGTGTAAATCATCTTTATGAATATGACTAAGCCCTGCAAGTAAATCGTCTTTTGCGCGCTGCTTGGCTTCATCTGCACTGCTTGCAACATATAGTGCAAAATCGTGCTGCTCAGCAAGTGAATCGCTTCGGTAAGCACCTAAGTTTACAAAATAGAGTTGTTTGTTTTGCTCAACGTACGTATCAACAACCTCAACTTTAAAGCCATCAATATGGTTAATCGCCATGTAACTATCCATATGAACGCTGTTTTTGTCACCCACCCATTGGCTTTTTAATTTTGAATACGTTTGCTCAATGTTTTGCCCCACTACAAATCGAATATCGTGCATTTCTATATGGCAACCCTGAATTCGCCCCCCTAAGTACACCATAAATAACTGCATGTTTACTTCCTTTAAAAATTCAATTTAAATTATCAACGTCAATGTTATGCTTTTTAATTAACTTATAAAAGTCAGAACGGTTACGCTTAGCAAGCTTAGCGCCTTCAGCTACATTTCCTGCCGCCATTTTTAGAGTGTTAATCACGTAATCACGCTCAAATTCTTTTTTAGCGTCGTTTAACGAGAGCGGGGCTAGGTTTTTTTCATTACTATTTAGAGCAGCTAACACCAATTGTTCTGATATTACCTCACTTGGGGTCAGCGCAACAACCTGTTCAACTACATTTTGTAGTTGGCGAATATTACCAGGCCAATCGTAACGTACTAATGCGTGCATAGCATCGTTAGCAAAATGCTTTTCACTTTGGTTCATACGTTTAGCAATGCTGGCGCTAAAATACTGGGCTAGCAGGCTTACATCTTCACGGCGCTCGCAAAGAGGCGGTAGTTTTAAATTAACAACGTTTAAGCGATAGTATAAATCTTCTCTAAATTGCTGGTTTAAAATAGCTTCTGGGAGGTTTTTGTGTGTTGCCGATACAATACGCACATCTATTGCTATTTCTTCTTGAAAGCCCACTGGACGAATAGTTTTTTCTTGTAATACACGCAGTAACTTAACTTGTAGGTTAAGTGGCATATCGCCGATTTCATCTAAAAATAACGTGCCACCTTGCGCTTGTTGAAACAAACCTTGGTGATCTTTAATCGCCCCCGTAAACGCGCCTTTTTTATGACCAAATAATTCTGATTCTAAAAGTTCACTCGGTACCGCGCCACAGTTTATAGCGACAAAGGGCCCATCGCTTACATGACTATGCTGATGAATAGCTTGGGCGAGTAATTCTTTACCTGTACCACTGGCCCCCGAAATAAGTACATTAACCTGTGTTGGACCAAGTAGCTTTACTTGCTCTAGTAAATGCAGCATAGCGCCACTGCGCGTTACAATATTACTTTTAGGCGCGGCTTCATCGGCGTTAACACCATGAATCTCTATAGCTTTGGCGAGACTGTCGAATAACTCGTCTTTATCTACTGGTTTGGTTATAAATGCAAAAATGCCCTGCTTAGTTGCCTCTATGGCATCAGGAATTGAACCATGCGCTGTCATCATAATTACAGGCAATGCAGGATAGCGACTTTGCAGCTGACGATGCAGAGCCATACCGTCCATTTCATCCATTCGTAGGTCGGTTATTACTGCATCAAATACTTGGCCTTTTAGTATTTGCAGTGCGGTTAAACCACTTTCACAGGTAGTTACTTCGTATCCTTTTGATTCGATACGAATAGCGAGCAGTTTTAATAAGCTAGCGTCGTCGTCAACTAATAGTACTTTTGCACCTTGCGGTTTGGTTGCGGCCATAATTACTGCTCCTTAATTTCTTCACGTAGTAAAAGCTGCTGTTCGATAGTTGCTAACGATGAGAGGGTTTCTTGCATTTTATTATTCAGTGCTTGCTGCTCTTTTTTAGCATTTATTTGCATAGTAATGTGCTGTTTTTGAAGCCATAAATATTGCTTTATATCATCAGGCCAAAAGTAAGCAAGATCGAGCTTAAGCAACTTAGTCATCACTGTATTTGGGTCGTTACTTATATTTAAACACATAAACTTAAAAAAGCGTTTAAGCTCGCTCTCGCCAGTAAAAATATGTTTGCTAGGCACTAATTTAAATCCGCCACATTGATTAGCATGCCATGCAATAACTTGATCTGTGGTTGGGTAACCGGGTTCAATTTTTGCCTTAGGCTTTGGATTTGGTTTGTTTTTTTTATCGTTTTTTATGTTAGTGGCAACTACAGGCTCTCGTGTTATTAACACGCGATCTTTTTGCCCGTTATTAATTTTACAACCCGATATAACCATACTGACACTGAGCACACAAAAAATAGCAATGTAACGCAAGCGCATGTTAACTAACTCCTGGATTTTTTGTAATAGGAATTTGAATTAAAAACCGACAACCATGAGGCTCATTATGTTCAACGGTGAGTGTTCCTCTTAATTGTTCAACTGACTCTTTTACAATAGTTAATCCCAGTCCACTGCCTTGTAACGTAACACTTTTACTGTGTTTGCCTTGATAAAAAGCACTGAAAATATGAGTTTTTTCTTGCTCCTTTATACCGCAGCCTTCATCAAGCACAGCAATACAAAGTTGGTTTTGCTCAAGCGCTAAATTAATAGTGACGCTTTGCTTATCTTGTGAAAATTTTAAGCCATTTGAAATAAGCTGAATTAAAATCATCTCAATGAGTTCACTGGGTAAAGCAAGTGGCTTATTAGGTAGAGTATTTTGCCACTGTAGAGCCTGCTCACGCGCAGTCAAGCGATGTTCAAAATGATTGCTAATTTTATTAATAAGGAGGCTAAATTCAACCTCACTTAGACTATCTTTACTGGTGCGAATGGCATTATAACTTAGCAAGCTATCAATCATTGTGCGAAGGCGCACCATAGATTGGCTAATGAGCTCAAGCACCGCTTTTTGCTCATCGGTAACAGGGCCTACTATTTCATCAGTTAATAAATCCGTGCCTTCGACCATTGAAGCAAGCGGCGTTTTTAGCTCATGAGTTACATGGCGTAAAAAAGTATCTTTTTGCTGCTCAAGCATGTGTAATTGCGCTTGCACCCATTGAAGCTTCTCTCCTAGCTCAACAAGCTCAGCTGAACCTGTGACAGATATTTTTTGCTGCCAATGCCCCTGCCCCAGCTTATCAATAACCGTGGTTAGCCCTTTTAGCCGCCCACTTATGCGCCACAAAAAACCTCCGCCAACAATTAAAGTCAGTGGAATAAGTGCCACCAACCAATTGATAAATGACGCTTGCAAGCTTGTTAGTTCGTTTTGGTTACTGGTAATTTGCGCTTCGTTTTTATCTCGCAGCCATAAGGTCAGCTCGGCGACAAGATCACTTACTGGCAAAAACAATTCTGCTTGCTGTTGTTTTTCATCAATAAGTTCAACATGTGCGGCTTGTAAAACGGTAAATAAGTGCTGCCACTGCTGAGTGTAATCACGATCGGAATTAATCAACTTCAGTTCATCAATACTTTGCAGGGATGATTGCCATTTATCGACAATGAGTTTATCGAGCGATTCACTTTTTAACACCCAATTTTGCCTAGTGGCACGCTCAAGGCTATTGAGCTCTTGTTTTAAAATATTGAACGATTTGGTTACTTGGTAGTTATTACTGACAATACTTTGAGTAGCAGCCAACTGTTTGTTAAGCGCATTTAAAAAAACAATTACCACAATAGAAAGCGGGAGTAACGAAAGCAGCATACTTATTGCAAACTGCCCTATTAAATTAGGTCGCCAGTTAAGCATTGCTTGATATTTTTTAGATATGGTTGCAGACATTGCATCTAGCCCCTTTAGAGTGAAGCTGCTGATTTTACCAATTTTATTTAAGATATCATAACGATAGCTTTGCTATTGAGCTGCTTTCTTATCGCTATAATAGCGTACTAATTTAAATCAATGGGTATTATTAAGCGTCTACCTTATACACTCGCTGAATTTAATGCGACTAATCGTAAAATAAAGCCGCTTGTCGCCAAATAGCAGCAATGTAATCTACTGAGTTATACCAATCGGCTTAACCTGAAGTCTGGTTAAGAGATTTACTTAACGTATTAAATCATGGTGATATTTGAATTTATTTTCTCTAGCTAGAGATTTTCAGTGGAAACAAGGCTAATTTACGCGTCAATAGCGGGCCTATTGCAAGTAAATTCAACGCAGTTAGCGCTGAAAATAGCCGCTCGAGATAGATTTATTATCCAGAGTTCAGATTATTTATATATGTGTCTATTTAACGTTAATAAAACCACGCTCAAACTCATAAAATTGTGCAGTAACAAGCACACAAAAATTACATTAGAGTCAGTAATTTTTTCTTATCTATTGTGCCTTTAAAACCTAACCAATTGAAAATTAGCTAAAATAATTACTGGCACCCTTTTTGTATTAAGGGTAATTACTATATGCAATAAGGAAATAATTATGAACAACCGTATTTTAGTAACTTCATCATTACTAGCATTAAGTCTATTGGCTGCTAACGCGTACGCTATGGATGTTCACGCGACTTTTAACGAACTTGATAAAGATAGTAACGGTACATTGAGCGAAGCTGAAGCAGGTGAAGATGCCGTATTGCATGAAAATTTTTCGCAAATAGACACAAATCAAGATGGTCAATTGTCACTAAACGAATTTAAACAATTTATCCAATAAGCTCATTTAATAAGGAATGTGATTATGAAACAACTTATAGCTGCTTTTTCATTAATTTTTTTAGCAGTGAGTGCCACTGCTTTGGCATCACCAACGAATGTGCGTTTTGCCCATTTAGATAAAGACATGGATGGTAAAATATCAATTAGTGAAGCAACGCAAGATAAAGTAGTGATGAAACAATTTGCTGATTTAGACAACAATGATGATGACATGATCTCTAAAAGTGAGTTTGGAAGCTTTAAACCTTAACAGGTTAAGTTTTACTTAAGGTTTTATCAAGTAAAGTGAATTAAAGCATTTGCCATAATCCCTGAGGGAATGTGTAAAAGGATTTATTGTTGGGAGTTAAATTATGGCAAATGCTTTACCTACTTTTTTAAATTACTAATAATCTTTTGGAAGGAATACCATGAAGATACTCCCCTTTATTACGAGCATTTTAATACTGTTGAGCTTTAATGCCTCCGCACTTGATGTAAAACAACGTTTTGATCACCTCGACATTAATAAAAGCGGTTACTTAACTTATGACGAACTTGAGCCTCAACCACATCTACTGAGTATGTTTGTGATCTGGGATAAAGATCAAAATAGACAAATTTCATTAATCGAATTCAAAAATTACTTAACCAATAATCTTTACTGAATATTTATAATGACACAAACAAGTTACACAAAGAAATAAGCCTTAAAAGCACGCCTAATCAATTCATTGGTATTCCAAAAGTGAGTTTGTTAGTGTAGGTTAATTAACAATAAAAATTAAGCAGCTATGTCACTCATAAAAATAATCAAACCACTCATATTCGCCAGCCTTTGTGCAAGCTCACATTATGCTATCGCACAAACAAAAGTTATCTATAACGCTAATGGCTATACACCTTTGTATAAGAGTAAAATGCAAAAAGGTGAAATACAGCAGTTTTCGACCTTAGTTATTAAAGATGGCAAAGTGGTAAAAATAGGCGACGACAAACTAAAAAACAGCTTTCCCAATGCAGAACTCATTGATGCAAAAGGTAATACACTATTACCTGGCTTAGTTGATGCACATGGCCATGTTATTGGCTTGGGCAATAATTTATCGCAACTAGATCTACGTGGCGCAAAGTCTGTTAACGAAATTACCGACAAATTAAAAAAGTTTGCAGCAAATAAACAAGGCTGGATTATTGGCCGAGGCTGGAACCAAGAGCTTTGGCACAACACAGGTTTTCCTACTGCTACCGATTTAGATAATGTAGTAAATAACCAACCCGTTGTACTTTCCAGAGTGGATGGCCATGCAATATGGGTTAACTCAAAAGTACTTGAACTTGCCGGTATTACCGCGCAAACCGTTGCGCCAAATGGCGGCGAAATAATTAAAGATGAATTTGGGAATCCTACTGGCATATTTATCGATAAAGCGGAATCATTAATAACTCAACATATGCCTGCGCCTTCAAAACAAAATATTAGCGATTCACTTGATGCAGCAGGCGAGCATTTACTCAGTTTAGGAATTACATCGACCCATGACGCTGGAATTGATAAAGCCACTTGGGAGGTTTACAAAAATCGCAGCGAACTAGGTAATTTACCTCTGCGTATTGTTGCTATGTTAAGTGGCGCGAGCCCTGATCTAAAAGTAATGTTAAAAGCTGGCAGATACAAAGATGCGAACGACTTTATGTCAATCCGCAGTGTGAAAGTATACGCCGATGGCGCACTTGGCTCTCGTGGTGCAGCACTCATTGAAGAATATGCAGACAGAGCTGGGCATCATGGCCTAATGCTCGAAACTCAAGAAAAGCTTGAAGAATTATTTACGCTAAGCTTTAAGCGAGGTTTTAGTGCAAACACCCATGCAATCGGCGACAAGGCAAACCAAATTGTACTTGATGCTTATCAAAATGTATTCAAAAAAACAGGGGGTATATTGCTACGAAACCGAATAGAGCATGCACAAATAGTGACACCCGATGATATACCTCGCTTTAAGGCTTTAAAAATAATTCCATCCATGCAACCCGTACATGCAACATCTGATATGCACATGGCGGAGCAACGCTTAACCGACAAACAATTAAGCGGCGCTTACGCTTGGCAAACATTTTTACAGCAAGGATCGGTTGTCGCAGCAGGATCTGATTACCCCGTCGAGTTGGCAAACCCTTTTGATGGGCTCTATTCTGCTATAACGCGCATGGATCATAGCCAGCTTCCTGACAGCGGTTGGCGTGCAAGCGAAATACTAAGCAGGGAAGATGCGCTACGTGCATTTACTTTAGGGGGCGCATATGCGGCACATCAAGAATTTAAGATTGGTAGCTTAGAGCAAAGTAAATGGGCTGATTTTATTTTGATAGATAAAGACTACTTTAAAGTACCCGTTAGTGAAATTTATAAAACAAACGTATTGCAAACATGGATTGCAGGTACTCTTCGTTATAAAAAAGATACAACCGAACAGACTATCGATAAATAAAAACTAAAAAAGGGTTAGGGCGTGTTGACCTTTGTGGATTGAAATTTGTTCAATCTAGGGACGATTTAATCGCGGCGCGAGGTTTGTAACCTAGTGGGCTAAGTAAAAATCGAGTAACAAAGAGTTAATCGTCCCTAGAAAGAACCCAAAGGGCAGCGCATGTTTGGCATTTGTGCTGCGTTATCGCCTATTTATGGGGAATAACACACGACACAGGCTCTGCCTTGCCTAAATACCAAACAGTCTGCTGCAAAATCAATCACGAAAGGTGAACACGCCCTAACGTAAGTTAACCCCTTTTAAATTGCAGCCTCGCAATTGGTATTAGTTTTTAGGAGCTTCAACTTTAGGCTGGCGATATATTTTTATGATGTGATAAATATTTACGAGTGACAACAAGCCATTAGTAAAAATCACTGGCGCTGCATCTATGGCAACACCATATGCCGTAAATACCATACAACCAAACATGTTGTACCAACGTAGCTTTACTACATCGGTCATTGTTAATGATGCAACCAATAAAGCTGATGCAATATAACCTAAATATTCCCAACTCAATTGTTCTCTCCTAGGCTTTAGGTTAGCATTACATTACTGCTAACTTATGGCACTTATAAGTATTGCAAAATTACAACGAAATAAAAAAGCCAACTTGCTCAAAAAACCTTAAAAAAACTGTCGGCAACTGCCAACAACTTCCTAAATCATTACACGGGAAATGAAGGTAAATAATATTATTAGCAAAACTAATAATAGTAGCAAGTTAGCATAAATTCTTAGAGCCGTAATGCTAACGTCATTAAGGTGTAATAAATAGGACATTTGTCCGAAGAGCGCATTGATGTTTCAATACCATTTTTCTAGTTATCTTGTTGAACAGCTATTAACCTTTGCAGGTAGTAGCTATCAACAATCAAAAAAAGAAGTCCTGATCCACCAAGATCAGCCTTTAAGCAAGCTTGTGCTTGTACGCAGTGGCACTGTGTCGTTTAGTTACGACGTAGGTAATGGACGACGCCTACTATTAGGACAATTGGATTGTAACAATACACTTATTGGTGAAATAGAAGCGCTGAACAATAATCCGTGTATTTATACGGTGACCTGTTTTAGTGATGTAACTTATAACCTTATTGAGTTAAGGCATTGGCGTGCTTTATTACTTGAAAAACCAGAACTAAGTTTATACACAGCACAAACTATAGCGGCTAAATTTCAAGAGAATCAAAAAATCAATTTAGATAAGCTATTGCTACCACTGAGCTACAACATAGCAAAAGATTGTTTATTAAGAGCCGAGAACAATAACCCTACGCTACTTAGAGCCTACCCTACTGTGAACGCTGAAGCTGAGCGCTTTGCCACCACGGAGCGAGCTTACAGGCGCGTTGTAACAGAACTGGTAGAAAAAGATCTCGTGCTAAGAAGTACCGATGGACTACAAGCAGTCGATATACCTAGGCTCAGTAAATACGTAGACAGTTTTGCTCAACTTTAATACCAATCTGCTTATATGTGGGGTCTATTTAACGTCAAGAAAATTACGCTAGAATTAGGCAAAAATTTTTGTATCTAGTTGTTCTAAATATAAAATTTTTAACGACGTTATAGTGCAATTTAATTCGTTAAATTGTTCAAAGATTTATGCAGGTTGGTATAAACTAAATTTCATGCATAAAAAAAGGCCTTGACGGCCTTTTTTTATTTATACAAATTGCTAATTACTTCTCTAGCAAAATGTCATGAATTTTCGCAAGATCAGATTTACCTTCAATAATTTCATCCGGTGTTAAACCCGATAGCTCATGCGGAAACACTAACCACTCTTCAGACTCATGAATATAATAATCTGGTACAGTGTCTACTTTTGAATTTTTTGGCTTGTAGTATGGGCACGCAATACGAATGTCGCGTGGTAAGTTCAAGCGCATAAGTTCTGAAAGCTTTTCTTTTAATGCAACAATACTTCGACCTGAATCAAATACATCATCAACAATTAAAAGTGAGTCGCCAGCATTCGCGTTTTCTACAATATAATGTAAGCCATGTACTTTAATTTCTTTTGATTGCTTACCAATACCGTAATAAGACGATGTACGTACCGCAATATGGTCAGTCTCAATACCTTTGTAATCGTAATATTCTTGAACAGCAATACCGATTGGTGCACCACCTCGCCAAATACCAATAATAAAATCAGGACGAAAGCCATCTTGGTATACTTGTGCCGCTACGCGGAACGAATCTTCAAGCAGCTGTTGAGCTGTGATGTAGCACTTATCTGACATAATTAGAAACCCCAGTGGTGGATATAACGCTTGAGCGCAGCTTAGAGTTAAGCAAAAATTAAACTCAAACAGGTGTTGGCGACGGATTTTACCGCAAATGAAATAAAATTGCTTGCTCCACACACAAAAAAATAGGCACCTGTTAGTGCCTATTTAAGGTATAAAATGCATAATTTAATAAATACTATGCTTTTTCTAGTAAAGTTCGCGCAACCGTACGCATACCTTGAGTTGTTGCCCCTGCTGCCCATTGACTTGTGCTGCCCATGTTAAATGCAGCGGCTAAATCTATATGTACCCAGCCTTTGCCGTCGTTTGGCACAAAGCGTGACAAAAAGCCTGCCGCATTTGAAGCGCCGCCGTAACCGCCACCTTTTTGTGCACGGCTATTCGCCGTGTCAGCATAAGGAGATGGGCAGTTTTGCTGATGCCATTTTTCAAGAGGTAATGGCCAAGCCGCTTCCATTTCTTGAGATGCAAAACCTTCAACTTCGCGTGCAAGCTCTTTATCAAGTGAAAATAATGCATTGTACTCTTGACCAACAGCAACCAGCGCTGCACCAGTCAGTGTTGCTGCATCAATAATAAGTGGAGCGCCAGTCTCACCAGCAGCCATTAGGCCATCCGCAAGTACTAAACGCCCTTCTGCATCAGTGTTTACAATTTCAACAGTCGTGCCATTTTTATAAGTAAGAATGTCACCTAATTTGTATGCATGACCCGAAATTAAGTTCTCAGCACAACATAAAAACAGTTTAATACGCTTTTCTATACCACGGTTAATAGCTAATGCTAAACCTGCAGTTACTGTTGCTGCGCCGCCCATGTCGCATTTCATACCAAGCATACCTTCGCTTGATTTAATTGAGTAACCACCTGAGTCAAACGTAATACCTTTACCAACAAGTGCTGCACTTACTGGTGCATTTTCGTCGCCTGTTGGGTTGTAATCAAGCTCAAGCAATACTGGTGGGCGTACACTGCCACGGCCAACAGCATGAATACCAATCCATTGTTGTTCTAGTAAGGCATCGCCTTTAATAATTTGGTAACTTACATGTTCAGGCGCTAATGATTGAATAAACTCAGCCGCTTTTTCTGCAAGGCTTTCTGGATAAATGTCATCGGCAGTGCCGTTAACCATTTCACGCGCCCAAATTGCTGACGTTTTTAAATGAGCAAGTTCTTTAATATCTGATTGTGTGTTATCAACAAACTCAACACCGTTTAATGATTTTGGTGTTACAAAACCTTGATAAAAAGCCCATTGGCTCTCTGTACACCAAGTATCGCCTGCTAATTCAACGTTTTTAACGCCTTGGCTTGCAATAGTACGACCTGCTTTTTGAACATTTTTTAATGTTTCTTGTTCAGACAAATGCACCGTTGCACCGCGCTCGTTAAAAGATAACGATGCATTATCGCCCCAATGGCTTGGTGCAGACTGCTCGCTTAGTTGAACAACAAATTTTTCACTCATGTTAGAATACCTTTGCACTTAAATGTGCCACCGAGTTTACTATAGAGCGCTTAAGTTCCCAACAGCTTGAGATAAATAACATAAACCACACTGCTGTGCAGTATTTACGCTTTGGAAGTTATCATGAAGTACACGCCAACTCTGCAACCTGCCACCTTGTTAAAGCGCTACAAACGTTTTTTAGCTGATTTACAACTAAGTGACGGCTCAGAATTTACCGCCCATTGCGCTAATACAGGTAAAATGACCGGATGTGCAGATCCAGGTTTTACGGCTTTTTATTCAACAAGCGACAACGCTAAACGAAAATACCCACATTCATTAGAGCTTACGCAAAATAATTTAACGCAACTTATTTGTGTAAACACAGCAATGGCTAATAAAGTAGTCGAAGAAGCAATAAACAATAACGTGATAAGTGAGCTCACCGACTACGAACAATTACAAAGTGAAGTAAAATATGGCAATGAAAACAGCCGTATCGACTTTTTGCTTACAAGCAACAATAAACCTAACTGCTATGTAGAAGTGAAGTCTGTCACCTTGCTGAGCCAAAACAACCCAAACAGCGGGCAAGGTTATTTTCCCGATGCACAAACACTGCGCGGACAAAAACACCTACGTGAGCTCATAGAGGTGGTCGAACAAGGTCATCGCGCCGTATTACTGTTTGCCGTTTTGCATGAAGGAATAAATACAGTAAGTGCGGCCGCACATATTGATGAAAAGTATGCCAAGCTATTAAGCCAAGCAATAACGGCTGGTGTTGAAGTACTAGCATACAAAGCAGCAATTTCAGCTCATGATGTTTTACTTCATAAAAAAATCGCATTTGTAGAATAATCGATAAGATTAAACATAGTAATTATAATAATTAACTTGTTTTTAAAGTTTTTGCCCACATAACTAGGCAAGTTTTAAAAAGCGAATACATGAATGAATAAAAGTGTAAATAAACGATTAATACACTTTTTGATCAGTAAACATGGTTGAAGCTAATTCGATTAATTAAAAATAAATTTGCCTAGGGTATAAGATTCTGTTATTTATACCGCCGGCTAATGCTGAGGCATTAAATTAAGGATTTAGGAGAGAATTATGCCAGACCAAAAGAAACATGGTTTATTGGCTCAAGCCGGTTTAGAACCATACCAAGAAAAACCAGGTGAAGAGTACATGAATGATGCACAACGTGCTCATTTTAGAACGATTTTAGAAACTTGGCGTAACGATCTTCGCAATGAAGTTGATCGCACTAAGTCGCACATGCAAGATGAAGCAGCCAACTTTCCTGACCCAGTTGACCGCGCAGCGCAAGAAGAAGAGTTCTCTTTAGAACTTAGAACGCGTGACCGCGAACGTAAATTAATCAAAAAAATTGAAAAAACAATTAATTTGATTAAAGAAGATGATTTTGGCTTTTGTGAGTCTTGTGGTATTGAAATTGGCATTCGCCGCTTAGAAGCGCGCCCAACTGCCGATTTATGCGTAGACTGTAAAACGCTTGCTGAAATCAAAGAAAAGCAATCTGGACGCAGCTAATTAACCTCTATTAATTAGTTATGTCTCCTACAGCCGTTACTGCGCCTATGCGTAAATATCGCGGTCGTTTTGCACCGTCTCCTTCTGGGCCATTACATTTTGGCTCACTTGTAGCGGCTGTGGGTAGTTACCTTGATGCTAAAGCAAACAAAGGTAAGTGGTTGGTCCGTATCGAAGATATAGACACCACCCGCGTTATAAAAAACGCGGATACCGACATCCTTAATACTTTACAAGCCTATGCCCTGTACTGGGATGAACCCGTTGTGTATCAAACGCAGCGCCTTACTCTCTATCAAGAAATTGTTGACTCTCTCCTAAAGCAGCAACTTGTTTACGGCTGCAACTGTACCCGCAAACAAATAAAAGCACTTGGGGGAATTTACCAAGGTCATTGCAAATCGCTCAATAACACTATTGATTCGAGTGCATTACGTTTAACCCAGTGTCATGCAATGACTCAATTTAATGATTTAATTCAAGGCGATATAACCGTTAATACCGCCCTCGCCCATGAGGATTATTTAATTAAACGTAGCGATGGCTTATTTGCATATCAACTTGTTGTGGTTGTTGATGATATTGAGCAAGGCATTAATCGTGTTGTTAGAGGCGCCGATTTAATTGAGCCAACAGCACGGCAAATTAGTTTGTTTAAGCAGCTAAATGCAGCGATACCTGAATTTGCCCATTTACCGTTAGCTGTGGCAGAGCCTGGATTTAAACTATCTAAACAAAACTATGCCCCAGCTATCAGTAAAAGCAACCCAAAACCAGCCTTAATAAGTGCATTTGAGTTTTTAGGGCTGCCCACTCATGCCAATTTAATGGATTTATCTATTGAGCAACTCATGGCTTGGGGAGTCGATACATTTAGCTTAAAACAAGTTCCACGCGTGCCTGAAATACAAATTTCTCAACATCCAACTAGCCAAGTCATCCAATTTACTCTATTAAGTAAATAAAAATTGCTAAAAACAGCTTAATTTCAACACATCAACTTAATTTTTAAACCCTGCTGGTATATGATAGCCGCCTAAATATATGCTATTTACGTTAAACAGCAAGTGATGCGTTATAACACCAACTACTTGCTGTAATTTTGATTGCGATGGCGAGCCAATCAACACCTTCTAGGAGACAGATTATTATTTCCAAGCTTTTTCAATTTTGCAGACAAATAATCGGCCCAAATACCAGTGCCGAAAACGCCTCTGTAAGCAGCGAACCTTTAGTGATCACTCGTGGTGAGCATGGTATTTCTCGCAAACAATTTAGCCCAAATGCAATCAAAGTACTTTATCGTTTAAAAGACGGTGGTTACGATGCCTACTTAGTTGGTGGTTGTATTCGCGATATATTGTTAGGCCAGCAGCCAAAAGATTTTGATGTTGTTACCAATGCCACCCCAGATCAAGTAAAAAAACTATTTAGAAATTGTCGCTTAATAGGCCGCCGTTTTCGTTTAGCACATATTGTATTTGGCCGTGAAATTATTGAAGTGGCGACAATGCGTGGACACCACGAAGCGCCAGAAGATAAAAACCAAATAAGCCAGTCAAGCGATCAAGGTCAATTACTACGTGATAACGTATTTGGCAGTATTGAAGAAGACGCCGAGCGTCGTGATTTTTCTATCAATGCCCTTTATTACTCTATTAACGATTTTAGTATTCACGATTACGCTAACGGTTTAGCTGCAATTAAAGCAAAACAAATTGAACTGATTGGCGATCCTGAAACACGTTACCGTGAAGACCCTGTACGCATGTTACGTGCAGTTCGCTTTGCGACCAAACTTGACATGAGTATCGCGCCAAAAAGTGAAAAGCCTATCGCTGAATTAGCAAGTTTACTTGATAATATTCCGCCAGCGCGTTTGTTTGAAGAAGTACTAAAACTGTTTTTAAACGGCAAAGCTGAAGCAAACTTTTTAATGCTACGTAAATATGGCTTGTTCAAAGCGTTATTTCCGGAACTTGATCAAATTTTAGACCAGAACCCTAATGGTCTTGAACATATGTTAGTTCAGCAAATGTTCCAAAATACCGACAAACGTATCATTGCTGATAAAAAAGTAACGCCTGCATTTATCTTTGCTGCATTACTTTGGTTCCCGTTATTAAAACACACTAAACAAATTCAAGAACGAGAGCAGGTACTTGAGTACGATGCTTTTGCACAGGCAATGAACAAAGTACTAAGCGAAAGTGCGCAACATATTGCAGTACCAAAGCGCTTTACACTTGGTGCGCGCGATATTTGGCACATTCAGCATCGTTTAGATAAGCGAGCTGGTCAACGAGCTTACAGATTAACGCAACAACCTCGCTTTAAAGCCGCTTACGACTTTTTATTATTACGCGTAAGTGCAGGCGAAACACTGCATACAGAGCTTGCACAGTGGTGGACACAATACCTGGGCCAAGATATAAATGGCCAAAAAGACATGGTTAAAAATCTAGGTCATCAAGGGGGTCCAAAACCACGTAAACGACCTCGCCGCCGCGCACCTAAAAAGCCAACAGAGCAATAATATGCACTGTGTTTATTTAGGTTTAGGTGCTAATTTAAACTCACCAAAAGAGCAACTTGATAATGCGATAACCGCAATCAAGCAATTGTCTTTTTGTGAGTTTGTGAGCGTATCGCATTACTATGCGAGTAAACCTATGGGCCCGCAAGATCAACCCGACTACATAAATGCCGTTGCGTGTATTAAAACAAGCCTTGAACCAGAACAGCTCCTTGATTTAACACAACGCATAGAACTTGAGCACGGCCGTGTTAGAAAAGCCGAGCGTTGGGGCCCTCGCACACTTGATATAGACACCTTATTATTTGGCGATCGAGTAATAAATACCGAACGTTTAACCGTTCCACATTACGGTTTAAACGTTCGTGAGTTTGTAGTGTATCCACTATTAGAGCTGGCACCTGAACTTATTTTACCTAGCGGTGTTGCATTACAAGCTATTGCAGATAACTTACCGCTCAACGACTTACAGCAATTACCTCTGTAATTAACTTAGGCTGATGCCTGCGAGGAATATTATGTCTAAAATCACCGTTTCTACTTTAAATAAAATGAAAGCAGAAAATAACAAAATTACTGCGTTAACGGCATACGACGCCAGTTTTGCAAAGTTATTTCATGATAACGGCGTTGAAGTTATTTTAGTAGGCGACTCTCTAGGCATGGTGCTGCAAGGTGGCGATGACACCCTGGGTGTAACCAACCAAGATATTGCATACCACACCCGTTGTGTACGTGCGGGTAGTCGTGAATTATTTGTGATTGCAGACTTGCCATTTATGACCTACTCAAGCGTGAGTGATACGTGTAAAAATGCCGCTGAGCTAATGCGTGCTGGCGCGAATATGATAAAGCTCGAAGGCGGAGAATGGCTTTACGAGAGTATTAAAACGCTTACGCAACAAGGCATTCCTGTGTGTGGCCATTTAGGCCTTACACCGCAGTCTGTTCATGTATTTGGTGGTTTTAAAATACAAGGTCGTGAAGCAGCTCAAGCACAAAAAATAATTGATGATGCAAAAGCACTCGAAGCCGCAGGCGCACAATTATTAGTACTTGAATGCATTCCAAGCGCCCTCGCAAAGCGTATTACAGATGCACTAAGCATCCCAACTATTGGCATTGGTGCAGGCAGCTTAACTGATGGCCAAATATTGGTAATGCATGATCTCGTTGGTATTTCAGCGGGCTATATTCCTAAATTTTCTAAAAACTTTTTATTGGAAACAGGCAATATGCCTCAAGCTGTTCAAAAATATTGTACCGACGTTAAAAGTGGCGCATTTCCTAGCGCTGAACATGAGTTTAAATAATGCAGTCAATCACTGAAATAAAATCGTTACGTAGTCAAATTAAGGCATGGCGCCAAGCTGGTCTTAGCGTGGCACTTGTGCCAACTATGGGTAACTTGCACCGTGGGCATTATTCTCTAGTAGAGAAAGCAAAAACACTGGCCGATAAAGTGGTTGTTAGTATTTTTGTAAATCCGATGCAGTTTGGCGCGAATGAAGATTTAGACAACTACCCTCGAACGCTCAACGAAGATAAACATGGCCTTGCAGAGCTAGGCACTGATATTGTATTTACCCCAAGTGTAAACACAATCTACCCAAATGGATTGGGTGCGCAAAGCTTTGTAGATGTGCCGGGTATTTCATTAGGTTATTGCGGTGGCTCACGCCCAGGCCACTTTAGAGGTGTTGCAACGGTTGTTACTAAGTTATTTAACTTAGTTCAACCTGATTACGCCTGCTTTGGCGAAAAAGATTTTCAACAACTGCAAGTAATTAAAACGATGGCGCATGACTTGTCTATTCCGGTAGAAATTATTGGTGTACCTACAATGCGTGAAGTTTCTGGCCTTGCTATGAGTTCGCGTAATGGTTACTTATCAGATGAGCAAAAACAAACTGCAACGGTTTTATTTAACACATTAAAACATTGCGCTGAGCAGTTAAAAAACGGCAAAAAAGACTTTGTACAGCTTGAAGACGCAGCAAAACAAAGCCTAGAACAGGCTGGCTTAAAACCAGATTATTTTGAGATAGCTCAACGAGATACATTAAAAACTGCTAAACTCAAAGATACCAAGTTTATTATTTTAGCCGCAGCCTATTTTGGTAATGTTAGATTGATCGACAACATACAGGTCGAAATTTAATATTATTGCGACTCACTTTTTAAGGATTAACATGCACACTTTAATAAAAACAAGCGTAGTCGCCCTAGCTTTTGTATTTTTAGCCGGTTGCCAAAATAAGATAGAAAATCCAGAACTTAATCAATGTGCTCAACAAAACTATCAGTGCGAAAGCACCTGCGAGCAGCAATCAAGTGGCGAAGGTTTAAAACTGCAAGTATGCTCAGGAAAATGTGTTGAAAGCTATAACCAATGCAAAGCTCAGGCAGAAAAATTAGGTAGTATTTAATTCCCTAAAGTTTTTAGTTTTAGGCACAAAAAAACCGCTCAATGAGTGGTTTTTTATTACTTATGGTTTATTATACCAATTTTATTAAAAACATGATCATTCTAGCGTATTAAATAACTCACTCACTACGTTAAAAATTATGATACATAGAACAACTATGTATCATAATTTTAGCCTTGTTATTGCGCTATTTTCTTATCGCTATAATAGCTCACTAATTTAATGCAATTGGTATTAGTTTAAACCAAGCTTTTTAAGCTCTACTTTAACTAACTTTGCAGATAGTGGTACATACCCATCTTTTTCTACAATTTGCTGACCATCTTTTGAAAGTACCATTCTTAAAAATTGTTCTTCCATAGGTGATAGCGGTTTATTTGGGTGCTTGTTCACGTAAACATATAAAAAGCGAGACAGTGGATACTTACCTTGAGCAACGTTATCTAGTGTTGCATCAACAAAGTTATCGCCTTTTTTAGCAAGTGGCACTGTACGTACGCCCGATGTTTTATAACCAATACCAGAATAACCAATTGCATTTAGTGACGATGAAATTGATTGTACTACTGATGCAGAACCTGGTTGCTCATTTACATTGTTACGGAAATCACCTTTACACAATGCTTTTTTCTTAAAGTAACCGTATGTACCTGATACCGAGTTACGTCCATAAAGTTGAATATCGCGTGCTGCCCAGTTACCTGTTAAACCAACTTCACTCCAACGATTTACTTGCTCAGAAGCACCACACTTACGAGTAGATGAGAAAATAGCATCTACTTGGTCAATACGAAGACCTTCAATTGGGTTATCTTTGTGTACGTAAACAGCAAGTGCATCAATAGCTACGCGAACTGCTGTTGGTTTGTAACCGTAACGTTTTTCAAACGCTTCGATTTCTTTTGATTTCATTGCACGGCTCATTGGACCTAGGTTAGCAGTACCTTCGGTTAATGCAGGTGGTGCAGTAGATGAACCTGCGGCTTGAATTTGAATATTTACATTTGGGTAAATACGTTTATATTCTTCAGCCCAGAACGTCATCATGTTGGCTAAAGTGTCAGAGCCTACCGATGAAAAGTTACCTGAAACACCACTAATTTTTTGGTACTCAGGGATATCTTTGTCTAGTGCAACTGCTTGTGCAGATACGAAAGTTGTAACAGCCACACCCATTGCGGCAACTAAGTTTTTAAATCTCATGGTGGATTCTCCGGTTTGTTCGTTCCATTTTCTAACTGTTGCCCACTCTAAAGTGAGTACATGACAGTTAGATTACTCTTAAGTGACACTTTTATGACTTTACTTATCAAGCTATTTCTTTAGCTAATGGAACTATCTTATCTATTGAAAAACAAAAAGAAAAACACGACCCTTTAGCTAATTCGCTAGTAATATTTAACTGGCTATCATGGCGGGTTAGTACGTGTTTTGTAATTGCAAGGCCTAAGCCTGACCCCCCCGTTGTTCTACTACGTGCTTTATCTACTCGATAAAAACGTTCAGTTAAACGGTTAATATGTTCTGCGGCGATACCATCACCATTGTCGGTTACTGTAAAACACGCCTGATCATTTTTACGTTGCCAGCACACGTTTACTTTACCGCCAGGTTTTGTGTAATGAATTGCATTAAATACCAAATTAGAAAACGCACTACGTAGCTCATCCTCAGAACCTTTAATATCTAAACGGTCATCTATATCAAAAATCAGTTCGTGGCCTTTATCCTGATTAATTGATTGCGCTTCGGTTTTAATATAACTAAGTAACAGAGGGACATTAATCGCTTTATCGTTATCTTGACGGCGTGCGCCCTCAATACGCGAAAGCGATAATAACTGACTCACTAAACTGTCCATGCGTTTACATTGCTCAAGCATGGTTTTTTGCGCTTTACCCCACATAGCCGGTGGCGGCATCATGTCGCTATCCATCATCTCAAGATAGCCTGTAACGACTGTAAGCGGTGTACGTAGCTCATGTGATACATTGGCAACAAAGTCTTTACGCATTTGTTCTAGCTGCTTCAACCTCGTTACATCACGCACCACAACCATAAGCTGTGTGCTTGCGTACGGCATAACCCTAAACTCAAGTATTTGTTCTACAGCATGCCCGTTATCAAGTTCGAGAGCATCGTCAAATTCACCTTTGTGCATGTATTTAGCAAACTTAGGCTCACGAATTAAATTATCAAGCCGTTGACCATGATCGGTTGGCCACTGCAGACCAAGTACTTTAAGCGCTAATTGGTTGCACCAGACAATACTTAAATCATTTTGTAATACGATAACGGCATCGGGTACGGCTTCAGCTCCATCGCGAAAACGACGAATTAAATCGGCAAGTTCATTACGTTTTTTACGGTTGCGATGTTGCAGGTGGTAAATGCCTTCAAATACTTGTTCCCACGCGCCTTCACCTTCAGGCGGATTAAAACTGCGCTGATTTAAAAGCCAATCGCTCAAACGGTATAGTTGATGGTAATGCCAAATAAGGAGGGAAAAAGATCCTAAAAATAAAAGCAAAAATGGTGCGCCAACTAGCACACCAATTAGTAGTAAGGGTAAAAAATAGATAAACAGACGCTTTACTAACGCCTGCTTATTAACAACTCGATACATACACTCACTTTACCTTAGAGTAGTAATACACACGTACGTTACAAATAAGTTTCTTTTTCAATATATTATAGTTTACTCGAAAAACGATAGCCCGCGCCACGTACAGTTTGCACCAAGCGATCATGCCCTAACGGGCCAATTGCTTTACGCAGCCGACGAATATGCACATCAACCGTTCGATCTTCTACATAAACATTAGTGCCCCATACATGATCAAGTAGTTGTTCACGGCTATAAACACGCTCTGGGTGAGTCATAAAAAAGTGCAGTAATCTAAACTCAGTTGGCCCCATATCAAGTTCATTTCCTTCTGAGGTAACTCGATGCGAAATAGGGTCTAAACGTAAGCCATGCACTTCTATAGCTTCCTCTAGCGAGGTTGGTGACACACGGCGAATAACTGCTTTAATACGCGCCATTAATTCTTTCGGCGAAAACGGCTTGGTAACGTAATCATCTGCACCTACTTCAAGGCCACGTACTTTATCTTCTTCTTCGCCACGGGCTGTAAGCATAATAATTGGGATTTGGCGGGTATGTTCGTTTTGCTTAAACTTTTTAGCAATTTGAATACCGCTACCACCAGGTAACATCCAATCAAGTAAAACCATATCTGGGTACGGCTCTACCATGGCTGCAATAGCAGAGTCGTAATCTTCTGCTTCAATTGCTTGAAATCCATTTTGCTCTAAAACAAAAACTAACATCTCCCTGATAGGAGCTTCGTCATCTACGACTAGTACTTTACGTGACATTCCAATTTATCTCTTAGGCTATCGAATTAGTTTTCATTATTATGACTAAGTATGACATTTTTATGAAAGTGTAACGTGTAAATTAAAATGATGGTAAAAAAAACACAAAATAGTGACAAAAAAACTCATTAACGTCATATTCTTAAAATCTTTATAATATTTGAGTCAGTAAAAAAGTGATTTACGATAAATTTACAAAATGTAGTTTTTAGACTTTTAGATCATTTTATTTATTGATCTGGGTAGCCAATTTATTGGGATCATTATTTTACTAACAAAGCTGTTTTTATAGATCGATGTTTTTTAAATAACTAAATAGTCATTTAAAAACCTATAAATATGCTGATATAACAATCAGAATGTACATTAATAGATCTAATTTTTACTAAGCAAAAGGTAAAGGATCAAATTTTTACCAAGCAGATCCACCTCCAGATCAGAGTTGTACCTAGTCAAAATTATAAGTTGTTGATTGTTTGTACAAATAAATAACAATCAGATTATTTTTGAGTCTAAAAGCCCATCAAAGTGCTATTGGCTTAGTAAAGCAATGATCCAAAAATAGCTTTGTTAGTAAACCGGTGATCCCAAATAAATACGTTATACCAATCTGCTTATATATGGGGTCTATTTAACGTTAAGAAAATTACGCTAGAACTAGGCAAAAATTTTTGTATCTAGTTGTTCTAAATAAAAATTTTTAACGACGTTATAGTGCAATTTAATTCATTAAATTGATCAAAGATTTATGCAGATTGGTATCAGTAATACTGTGATCTATTCACCGCAATCATCACATATTAAAAAAGCCAATAACAAGGTTACTGGCTTTTTTAATTAAACGGTTATAAACAACGATCTATTATCTAATCTTAGGATCTAGCTCGCCGCTTAAGTATTTAAGATGCATCTCATCGAGTGAAATTGGTTTAATTTTACTTGCCTGACCAGAGGTACCAAACGAGTTATAGCGTGCAACACAAATCTCTGTCATTGCTTTAGTTGCTTCAGCTAGGTATTTACGTGGATCGAAGTTAGATGGGTTTAACGCCATATGACGACGAATTGCACCGGTAGATGCTAAACGCAAGTCGGTATCAATATTGACCTTACGCACACCAAATTTAATACCTTCAACAATTTGCTCTACTGGTACACCATACGTTTCTGGAATTTCACCACCGTACTGGTTAATTATTTCTAACCATTCTTGTGGAACAGAAGACGAACCATGCATTACTAAATGCGTATTAGGAATACGTGCATGAATTGCTTTAATACGATCAATTGCTAAAATATCATCGGTTGGTGGACGCGTAAATTTATAAGCACCATGCGATGTACCACAAGCAATTGCAAGTGCATCAACGTGTGTTTTATTTACAAAATCAGCCGCTTCTTCAGGATCTGTTAGCATTTGCTCAGTTGTTAAAATACCTTCTGCGCCAACGCCATCTTCTTCGCCTGCTTCACCCGTTTCAAGTGAACCAAGTACACCTAGCTCGCCTTCAACCGATACGCCACAAGCATGCGCCATAGCAACAGTTTCGCGGGTCACGTTTACATTGTATTCGTAGCTTGAAGGAGTTTTGCCGTCGCTCATTAACGAGCCATCCATCATTACAGATGAAAAACCAAGCTGAATTGAACGCTGACATACACCTGGCGATGTGCCGTGATCTTGGTGCATAACAACGGGGATATGTGGCCATTCTTCAACGGCTGCTAAAATCATATGACGAATAAATGGAGCACCAGCATAAGCACGTGCGCCCGCTGATCCCTGCACGATTACTGGGCTGTTTGTTTTGTCTGCCGCTTCCATTATTGCGCGCATTTGCTCTTGATTGTTAACGTTAAAAGCAGGTACGCCGTAACCATGCTCTGCTGCATGATCTAAAAGTTGTCGCATACTGATTAAAGCCATTGGGTATTCTCCAATTTATCGATAGTAGTTCCCTACTATCTAGTTTGAACGGATTTGTTAGTTTGGCGTTATTACAACGCCACGAAAAACCACTGCTTTGCAGTAATATTCCGTATAAATTAACTATTAAATTAGGGTGAGAGGTATTTAATAATTAATTGTCGGCGAGGGTTATTACCCTCACCTTACGCAACTAAAATTACTTAGCGCGAGATTCTAGCATTTCAACTGCTGGCAGCTTTTTGCCTTCTAAAAACTCTAAGAACGCACCACCACCGGTAGAAATATAAGATATTTTGTCGCTAATGCCGTATTTATCAATCGCAGCTAAGGTATCACCACCACCAGCAATTGAAAATGCATTTGAGTTAGCAATCGCTTGTGCAATAGCACGTGTGCCATTACCAAACTGATCAAACTCAAACACACCAACAGGGCCATTCCATACAACCGTGCCCGCATTTGCAATAATTTTTGCAAGTTTGCTTGCTGTATCAGGACCAATATCAAAAATCATATCGTCGCTTGTTACTTCGCTTACATCTTTAAGCGTAGCCACTGCAGAGTCAGAAAATTCATTACCTACCACTACATCTGTAGGTACTGGAATTTCGCCATCGTTTGCTTTAGCTGCTGCACATAAACGGTTTGCTTCATCCATTAAATCGGCTTCATAAAGCGATTTACCAACAGGATGACCTGCTGCTGCAATAAAAGTATTAGCAATACCACCACCGGTTACAAGCTGATCAACAATTTTAGAAAGTGAATCTAAAACAGTTAACTTAGTTGATACCTTTGAGCCACCTACAATCGCTACTAATGGGCGAGCTGGATTATCAAGTGCTTTGCCTAATGCTTCAAGTTCAGCTGATAATAACGGACCTGCACAGGCAACATCAGCAAATAAGCCAACACCATGGGTAGACGCTTGTGCACGATGAGCCGTACCAAATGCATCCATTACGTATACATCACACAGCGCTGCTAGTTGTTTAGATAACGCTTCGTCGTTTTTCTTCTCGCCTTTATTAAAGCGCACGTTTTCAAACACAACGACTTCGTTATCAGCAACATCAACGCCGTTTAGGTAATCTTTTTCTAAGCGTACAGTTTGCTCAAGGGCATCGTTTAAGTAATCAGCTACAGGTGCTAGCGAAAACGCTTCATCATATTCCCCTTCCGTAGGACGGCCAAGGTGTGACATAACCATTACTTTAGCACCCATCTCAAGCGCTAATTTAATAGTAGGTAGTGCTGCACGAATACGCGCATCTGACGTCACTTTACCTGCTTTAACTGGTACATTTAAATCTTCACGAATTAATACGCGTTTGCCGTTTAAATCTAAATCTGCCATTTTTATGACCGACATGAACATCTCCTTAGTTAACGATACTGAACCTGAAAAATACGTTTAAAGTTATTATGTTAATACATCAAATTACTTATTTACTGTCATCATCGCACGCGCGGTATCGAGCATACGATTAGCAAAGCCCCACTCATTATCACACCACACCAATAATTTTATCAGTCGTTTATGACTAACACGTGTTTGCGTGCCATCAATAATACAAGAATGTGGATCGTGATTAAAATCAACTGATACAAGTGGCTCTTCGGTGTAACTTAAAATACCTTCAAGGCGGTCTTTCGCTTGTGCTTTAAGTGCGTTATTTACCGCATTTAAATCCACATCAGCATTAACCGTTACACTCAAATCCATGGCTGTTACATTTATCGTTGGCACACGTACAGCAATGGCTTCAAAGCGACCTTTAAATTTAGGTAATATGCGGTCTATACCACGGGCAAGCTTTGTATCTACCGGAATAATAGACTGACTTGCAGCGCGTGTACGGCGTAAATCATGATGATAACCATCAATCACTTGTTGATCGTTCATCGATGCATGAATGGTTGTAATAGCGCCCGACTCAATACCAAATGCATCATCTAACACTTTAATAACCGGCACAACACAGTTAGTTGTGCACGAGCCGTTAGACACAATAGTATGCTCGTTTTTAAGCTCATCGTCGTTGATACCGTACACAATCGTGGCATCAACATCGTTATCGGCCGGATGCGAAAACAATACCTTTTTAGCGCCTGCGGTAATATGTAACTGCGCGTGTTCACGCGAGTGATAAACCCCTGTACATTCAAGTACAATATCTACATCGAGCGTTTGCCAAGGCAATTCAATAGGGTTTTCTTCACAAAAAAGTGCAATGGTATCACCTGCCACACTAATGGTGTCTTCACCAAGTTTTACAGGGAAAGAGAAACGACCGTGAGATGTGTCGTATTTTAATAAATGAGCAATAGCTTCAGGATCAGCAAGTTCGTTAATCGCAACAATTTTTATATCGTCGCTCAAACCAGACTCGTATAACGCGCGGACAATATTTCGACCAATACGACCAAAACCATTAATTGCAAGTTTGATTGCCATGAAATATAAAATCCACTCTAGTTACGTGCAGATAAAGGCAGTACACCTTTTAGATGGCCGTATTGTAATCGACCTTGGGTCTGATTATAAGAGGGAAGCATTAGAAACTTTGAATTAACATTTAAAAAGTGCCCATTAGAACCCTTTGTTTAAGCAACATATTAACGCTTGTTCAAAAGCCACCGCCAATATTTGTGCTATCTCCTGCACCTCCACCAAAGCTTTAGGCACGTTTACCCTCCTATCTTGCGTACGATAAAATAGCCATAAACCAATTGCTGCAAACAACGGAATTAACCATACTAATAGTATTTGAGCAGCTTTTTGAAACACTTCTAAGTCATCTCGCTTTACCAAAAACACACTCACTATTACATTCAGTAACGCAATAACACCAAATCCAATATATAAATAGTTTAATTCCATTGTGTGTCCTCATTGTTATTTTATTTCTAAATCAAACACTACACTTATTGATGATGTAAAAATGATTGTTTCATCCACATACCGCACCTGTTCAAATGGATTTGAGTTAGCACCCGAACCTGAAAAAATAAAACTCTTAACGTTATTTGTAGGGTATCTTTGATGATTAGCAGTTGAATTAATACTATAAACTTTTCCAAGTTTAGCGCCAAATGCTTCAGCAAGTATGCTTCCCTTAGCTTTGGCGTTATCTATTGCTGCTTGTGTTGCTTTTGCCTCTAATTTAGATCTTTTTGAAGATAAGCTTTCAATTTCCATAACATTATTTATTTTTACGCTTTGTGCAAATTCAATAAAATCATCTGTTCTTTCAATCTCTTTTAACGTTACTTTAATTCTTTTTCGCGCTAGGTACCTTTCACCTGAAACGGTACCTGTTTCTATACCAATCATATTATTTATATGACTTGTTAAACCAGAGATAAAAATATCGCCTTGCTCAATGCCATATTTATCTGCTCCTTTGATTAGCAAATTAACTCGGTTATCAACGTCACGTTTCGCCTCAAGCAACGTATCTTTAGTGCTTATTACTTCAAAAGAAATGTTAGCCATATCAGGCACTGCCAATATCTCAGCAGTACCTTGCACTGCAATATGACGATTAGCAGGTAAGCTTGAATTAGCAAAAGTGATGAGTGGGAATAATGTCAAAAAAATAGCGGTAATGAGTTTCATGTTCATTCCTTGAAGTGATAATTAGTTAAATAATGAGCCCCCCCTGTATCTATAACCATAAAGGCGACAATAAAAGTAAACCGTTTATCATTAAACCTCGATGTTAACCGATAAGGCATTTTATCGTTGGGTGTCGCGGTCCTCTACCCAACCTACGTCAACTCGGCTACTTTTAGCTCTTTACCACGACTTATTTGATGGCACTGGGCTAGCAGTAACTCGGCAGTCGCTTGTGCATCGGTCAATGCATGATGACAATGATAACTTGGTAACTTATAACGTATACGACAGGCATTAAGGGTTAAATCATCTTGTTTTATTTCAGTTGAATGATGGAGTAAGCGCTTTTTCTCGATGTGGAGGGTGTCGAGTATCAGTTTAGGCCGCGTTGTTATATTAGCATTTTTTAAGGCTATTTTTAAAAAGCCCCAATCGAGCATGGCATTATGAAACACTAAAATACAATCACTAAAGTGGCTGCTTAATTGCGTTAGTATACTGTGTAAACTTTGCTCGGTTTTTACTTAACCTGAGCTCTGGTTAAAATATTTACTAATATATTAAATCATAATGATATTTAAATTTATTTTTCTCTAGCCAGAGGTTTTCAGTGAAAACAAGGCGAACTTACGCGTCAATAGCTGGCCTATTGCAAGTAAGTTCAACGTAGTTAGCGCTGAAAATAGCTGCTCGAGATAGATTTATTATTCAAAGTTCAGGTTACTTATTCTTACTAGGATGTAAGCCATTAGAGTACGCAGAAGCAGCTACCGAGCCCACTCGATTACAAACCTCACGCCGTGATTAATTTTGCAGCAGACTGTTTGGTATTTAGGCAAGGCAGAGCCTATGGTGTGTGGTTATTCCCCATAAATAGGCGATAACGCAGCATAAATGCCAAACATGCGCTGCCCTTTGGGTTCTTTCTAGGGACGATTAACTCTTTGTTGCTCGGTTTTTACTTAGCCCACTAGGTTACAAACCTCGCGCCACGATTAAATCGCCCCTAGATTGAACAAATTTCAATCTACAAAGGTCAACACGCCCTAGCACTTGCGTGTTCAATAATTTGGCTTCTAATGTGAAAACTCAACAATCCATAGTTATATTATATAAAAAGTTTTAACAACGTTAGCCCGTAATTAAATCCATTAAATTGTTCAATGGTTTATGCAGATTGTATAAACCCTTAGGAGTTTAAACTTTAAACTTTAAACTTATTTAAATTAATTCTTAAATTAGCAATATATCGGGCGATACTTTCATTTGCTTCTGACGTGTTTTTTGCGCCTGTGGATGTTTCTATTGCAATATCAGTAATATTAATTAAATTCTGATTTATTTCGCTTACAACAGCAGATTGTTCTTCTGCCGCAGTAGCAATTTGCAAGTTCAAGTCAGTAATTTCATTAACTCCGATGGCTGAATTTGCAAATATTTCTGATGTCTCGGTACTTTTTTTAAGACACTCGTCAGCACTACTAATCCCTTTATTCATACTAACAACCGCATTTTTTGCCTCACTTTGTAAGCGAGTAACGAGCCCTTGTATATCAACTGTTGACACTTGTGTTCGTTGAGCAAGTGCCCTCACTTCATCGGCAACAACAGCAAAGCCTCTACCAGTGTCACCTGCGCGAGCAGCTTCTATTGCGGCATTTAAAGCAAGCAAATTAGTTTGTTCAGCAATACTTTGTATTGTATCTAAAACACTGCCGATATTATTTGTTTCAGTAACAAGGCACTCTATTACGGTACTTGCTTCATCTATTTCTTTAGCTAAACGCTGAATAACAACTTTTGCTTCAGAAGCTTCTGCCTTGCCCTTTAATACACGCTCTTTGACTGTTTCTGTAACATCTGAAGCATTCTGAGTATTACTCGCAACTTCTAAAGTCGTGCAGTTCATTTCTTCTACTGCTGTTGAAACCATTTCTGTTTCAGCTTTTTGCTTTTCAACATTAACTAGCGTTTCTTGCATAACAGTTACAGCAAACTTTGATGAGTCATCTAATTGCGATAAATGTATATTAGCTTCACTTATAGTTTCTCTTAGCATTAATAAAAATTTGTTGAAGGCTCTCGCTGTATCGCCAGTTTCATCGCCGGCACTTTCATCAAGCTTTAACGTTAAATCACCATCGCCATCGGCTATTTCAACTAATCTATTTTTTAGCATATTCACAGGCAAAGCGATTGCTCTGCTAATCATATATGATAAAACGATACCCACAATAACGGAGAATATAAATATATAAAGAATAAGGTGAATACCTTGCTTTTCATCATTTTCAGCTTGCAAAGCTGAGTTTAAAGTAAACTGCTGGATCTGAGAGAGTAACGCTACAAGTTTTTCCTCAAATTTATCTTCTGCGACCTCTATTAACTTTATTTTATCATCCAAGCTGCCAACGGATTGCGTTTTAGTGGACTTTATAACGTCATTAATATTCATCGAAATATTTTGGTATTCTTTATTTAAAAGCCTCAAGTCATCCGCTAACGTAGTAAAACTAGCTTTTGCCTCTTCACTGTGTAAATAATCAATAGAATCAGTGACAAATTTTTCTGACTTATTAAATTCATTTTGAATTTTTTGTGTTAGTGACGTGAGTTTATTCTCAATTTTTTCATTGGTGTCATTAGGATCTAAACTTGCGTGTAATAAAGCTCGCTGAAAAAATATCGTTTGTTCCAATTTGTGTTCAGACATTATAGTAAGCATGTTGCTGAGCGGAATATCTCTCTCGGCTATATCAACTAGCTCTATACCAATTTTGTTCATTTGTGTTAAAGATACAATCCCAATTACCATCATTAATAATATTTGGGATATTCCTAGTAGGTATATTTTACGTGTAATAGATAACTTGTTTAACATTTTAGACCCCTTCATATTTTAGGTTTAAACCTAACTTTACTGTTACAAAATAAAGCTAAAAAGGTCGAGTAATAGCTAAACCGATAACAATTGCTTCTTCATCATCAATAAAATCAACGGCTATCGTTGGTGCAATACCAAAATCACCAATATGGAAATCATAAGCTGAACTAATACGATATAAATCCTCATTATGAGGATGTGCTCCGCCTATACGCTCTTCACCATAACCAACGCCTAAACGAATATTTCTAGTCGGATGATAATAAAGTGAAGCTAAAGCAACCGCAGTTCCATCTCCATGATGCGCATCATTTGTTCGCTCATACACCACTCCAGCGCCCCATTCTTGGGTGAGTTTATATTCATACTCAACACCAAACGTGAACCCACTTTCACTGTCAAAATGTGTAGTGCCAATAAAAATGCCGGGAATATGCTTCACTTCATCACCAGCTTGAACCGCTGGAGTCAAAAATATTAAAAAACACGCTGTAAATTTAAAAATTTTATTTTTCATACTTTTCTCTTTCAAATAAGCAGTATTAACTTCGATAAATTTTTAATAGAAAGCACTACTTTAAAAAACATATACCTCTAAAAAGTTAACAAATTAAGTTCAATTTATTAATATATTAGTTTTTTTATAAGATCAGTCAAGTAATAAGAGTGGTACATTTCTAACAAGTAAATACCTTGGGGACGGGCATTTCTACATGTGTAGAATTCACTTTGTCGTGAGTGAGAATTATTATTTAACCTGAACTCTGGTTAAGATATTTACTAACGTATTGAATCATCATGATATTTAAATTTATTTTCTCTAGCCAGAGATTTTCAGTGAAAACAAGGCGAATTTACGCGTCAATAGCGGGCCTATTGCAAGTAAATTCAACGCAGCTAACGCTGAAAATAGCTGCTCTAGATAGATTTATTATCCAGAGTTCAGGTTATTTAGAATATCACCAGCTGATGTTCACAGTGAAGTCCCTTGTAATTATTACCTTAGCTTTAATACCAACCTGCATAAATCTTTGAGCAATTTAACGAATTAAATTGCACTATAACGTCGTTAATTTTTTATTTAGAACAACTAGATACAATTTTTTTGCCTTGGCCATGTTGTTCTTTGTGGATTAAAATTTGTTCAATCTAGGGGCGATTTAATCGCGGCGCGAGGTTTGTAATCGAGTGGGCTCGGTAACTGCTCCTGCGTTACTCTAATGGCTTCCATCCCTGTAAGACCGAGCAAAGCTTCCGCGTCCTGCTCACACCCCTTACCCACATCCATGTCATAGGTAGGTACTTAAGAAAAATATTAAGTACAGCCTTAAAAATTTGGCTCTACCCCATATTGAAATACTCCTGTTTTTCGATCGCGTTTGGGGTGCGCCCTAGCTGCATTTTTCCTCAGAAAGTCAAATGCTCCATTAACTGCATTTAACAATCCTTTCCTATGCTTCCTAATAATCGCTGTTAATATGCTAATCCACCAAACACCCGTTGTTTTTGCTACTGTCATTGTAGACATTTCGGTTTTGAATATCTTTTCAATACAGCCAGTTAAGAACCTTTTAAGCGTGGTTACAATTAAACTTACATAAACTAACGCCTCTTGTAAGGTTGCGCTTGATGTTTGAAAGCCGCGTAAATTATTATAAGACTTACACTCCTTAAAAAGTAATTCAACCTGCCAGCGTAACCTATATAATTTGCCTATTTCAGTCGCTGTAGATTCATCAATAGATAAATTAGTGACTAAAAATGTATATTGTTTTTCTTTTTTTGACCAATACCCAACAACTCTTGTTAGCTTGTTTTTTATGCTAACATGCATATCAATAAGATCATTTTTAGGTAATTCGGGGAGCAATTCACATAACTTTGGGGAATGACTTCCTGTTAATTCCTGTCCATTTTGCTTAAAAGCATTATGTACTCTGACTGCTTTTAATCCTTTCGCTCTTAATACGTAAAACCCTCCTGCTTTATCTAATTCATGAATATAACTACCTGAATAATATCCTCTATCAGCAAGTAACAACTGTCCTTTCAGCTCTTTAAATGTTGGAAGTTCTTCACGTTCAGAGTAACTGTCTGGTGTTATACCTGCTTTTTCAAAGCAACCTTGCGTTAAATTTAAAGTAGCATGCAATTCAATAGCTGCTGGACACGTATTTGAAAATCGCCCAGGAAAAACATCTTTTAAAGAACGATGAAGCATAATAGAGCTACCGTCCTGAATTAAAATATTATCAAACTTGAACAAATCTTTTTTCGTGTACTTAAGCGCATCATTTATCCAACAATTAAAAACTTTATTTGTTACCTCTCGCATTAGTTCCGCTAGTTCAGGTTTAACTAACTGGTTATGAAAAGGCTTATACTTAATAGACTGCCCTGTTAGCTGATTATAAACTCTTAATATTTCGGATAAATAGATCATTTTTTTATCCCCAAGTGCAGCAACAAGACTAACAACCATATGAAGTGCGGTAATATTTCTTTCTCTTTTAGTAAATGCGACTTGTTTACCAAGTCGGTTCAGTTTTTTTTCACTTAGGATACTTTTTAACTTATTAATAAAAATGTTAGCATTCATTTGAAGCTCAATTTCTTAAGATCTTACCTATGACATCCATGTAGTAGGCAACAAAGAGTTAACCGTCCCTAGAAAGAACCCAAAGGACAGCGCATGTTTGGGATTTATGCTGCGTTATCGCCTATTTATGTGAAATAACCACACACCATAGGCTCTGCCTTGCCTAAAAACCAAACACATTGCTGTAAATTCAATCACCAAAGGTCAACATGCCCTAATACTAGCGTGATTTTCTTAACGTTAAATAGACCCCATATATAAGCAGATGAGTGTAAGGTACTTTAGGAACATAAATTCATCACTATGCCGACCGAACTAAAAATTAATATGATCTTCATCCGAGCCTATTTCTAAACATTTTAGCTCATGATATTTATCTATCTCTGCGCAAGTTAATGTAATAGCTTTGTCACAGTGTGACTTTTATATAAATAAGTTATGAAAAAATTAGCCATAGTTAAGTTGCTTACAATAGTTCAACGTTTTTAGCTCAAACCAACCTAGGTTAATTCGCCTACTTTTAGCTCTTTACCACGACTTATTTGATGGCACTGGGCTAGCAGTAACTCGGCAGTCGCTTGTGCATCGGTCAATGCATGATGACAATGATAACTTGGTAACTTATAACGTATACGACAGGCATTAAGGGTTAAATCATCTTGTTTTATTTCAGTTGATTGGTTGAGTAAGCGCTTTTTCTCGATGTGGAGGGTGTCGAGTATCAGTTTAGGCCGCGTTGTTATATTAGCATTTTTTAAGGCTATTTTTAAAAAGCCCCAATCGAGCATGGCATTATGAAACACTAAAATACAATCACTAAAGTGGCTGCTTAGTTGCGTTAGTATACTGTGTAAACTTTGCCCTTTTGCTACCGCATCGTCATTTATACCGTGATAAACAGGGCTTTGTTCTAGGCTTATAACGTCTTTATTGATAATGTGCTGCGACTCACTCATTTTTATACATTGATTATCTATTTCCACCCACGCTACAGACACTATTTCATGCTGTTTGGCATCAAGGCCGGTAAGCTCTAAATCAATCACTAAGTAACGTTGATGTAAGGCGTTTTTGCCTAGTAACCTGCGGCGCTTTAAATACCGAGTAAGTAGTTGTTTTACCATGCTCTACAAACTGCCGCGAGCAAATTTAAACGCGGCTGCTTGCTGCGCTTGCTTAACAAGGTAAAACGCTTCTTTTAGCTGATGACGCTCTAGTGAGTTTAATTTATTAGGATTAATGCAATTACTCGGCAAGCCCTCTTCGTTTATTTGCGTACTTAAGCGAAGCTGCGTTAAAAATCGCCAGCAATCTTTTAGATTGTATATATCTTCTTTGCTGATCAGTTTATGTTTTAACAGCGCGTCCAACCGCTCTTGCGTGTTAGCACGCCTAATACCGGCTTTTAAAGCGTATAACCGCACTATGTCGTTTATGATCACGACACCGCGTTTTTTTAAATCTATGTATTTATTATTTTTATCGGTTTTTTCGGTTTTAAATTTATTAAATAAACCAATAGGTACGCTGTTACTACTAATGTCAGTTGCCATAGCAGCATAAAATAAGTCGTTACGCGATATACGAATTAGCTGCTCGCAAAAAGCGGTATATAAGGCGTTTGAACCTTCAATAAATCGTAAGTCAAAAAATATCTTACAGTTAAGCATCGCATCAGGCGTGGGGCTTTTTATCCATTTAAAAAAACGCTCACTCCAGTCGTTCACACTCATTCTGCACAAATCGCTACTTGCCATAATATTGCCAGGGCAACGTCTAATACCGCATTCAACAAGTTGCTCGCAGACAAACTCTCCCATGCTTTTAAAGTAAGCTTGCTGCTCGCTCGTTAAGTCGTTAGGGAGTAATAAGCCGTTATCTTGATCTGAATGTAGAGTTTGCTCTTCGCGTGCTTGTGAGCCAAAACAAATAAAACTAAAGCTGGTTGGCGCTGCGCCATGATCTTCTTGAAATAAATGAATCAGACGAGATGTAAGCGCATCGGTTAAGCCGCTCAATAATTTACCAATTAGCGATATGTCGTCAATATTGTATGAAAAACTGCGAAGTAGTTCGGGAATTTCTTTTGCATAGCGTTTTAGATCGGTAATTGTGTGCGCTTTATAGATACGCCCTATAAGTTGTACAGGGTCGCTTTTTTGCTGGCGCAATAAGTCGGTACTTGTAAGCATACCAATAGGATTATGGTTTTCATCAAGTACGGGTAAATGATGAATATTGTATTTAAGCATTAAATGTAGCGCTGAAAACACCCGATTATTTTCAAATATAAATTTGGGTTTGGCGGTCATAATACTGCTGACTGCATCTTGCGGATCGACCTCATCAGCGAGTACGCGATTACGCAAATCGCGGTCGGTCACCACGCCAACTAAATGTAAGTGCTCCGTTATCATAATTGACGATACGCCATGCTGTTTCATTTTTTTAGCACTTTGTCTAATGCTAGCATCGGGCGTAAGTGTAATGGCTGTGCGCGTCATCAACTCTGATATTTTACGCTCAGACCAGCTATCGTTTTTACTTTTATAGTGAGATGACAATAACCGATTGGCGTGAGCACGCACAAAATATTGCTCAAAAGATTTGTATTCTCGACGCAAAAAATCGAAATGCACTTGGGAGAGCATATACACTATGCCTTCTTTTTGTACTTCGAGCCTATTTTGAATCGCTTCACCTGTTAATAACGATGGAAAACCAAAATAATCTCCTTGTGCTAAACGCGTTACAACATCGCCCTTAGCATCAACTAGATCGTATAAACCTGAGCGAATTAAAAATAACCGTGGGCTTTCACTTTGTAGCCATTGCGCTTGGTTTTCGCGAGTGAGGTAAATAATATCGAGATGACTTACAAAGTACTCACATGCACTGCTATCAATTAGGCTAAATGGCGCTTGCAAGCACACGTACTGGGCTATTTCTTGTTGTTCTACGCTCATTTTTGTACTCATTAAAAAGTATACACAACACCAATGTACTCATTTTTTGTACAAATAAAAAGCCCGACTTAAGTCGGGCTTTTATGATTTTTTAAGTGAGCTTAGTGATCGTGTGCTTCTGCAGATCCTTTAGGATTGCGAATACTTTCTACCATTTCTTGAATTTCAACAGGTGTTGGTTGAGTAAATTTAAGAACAAGTGCAGCAACTACAAAGTTAATAATCATACCAATTAAGCCAATACCTTCAGGCGAAATACCTAAGAACCAGTTTTCAGGACTGTTTAGCTCAGGGCTAACAAACTTGAAGAAAATAATATAAGCAGCTGTAAAGCCTATACCTGTTACCATGCCTGCAATTGCGCCTTCTCGGTTCATTGTTTTAGAGAATATACCCATAATAATTGCAGGAAAGAAACTCGCTGCCGCCAAACCAAAGGCGAATGCCACTACCGATGCCACAAATCCAGGCGGGTTAATACCAAAGTACGCGGAGATAACAATAGCAACCATGGCTGCCAACCTCGCTGCAAGTAACTCTTGCTTATCGGTAATATCGGGCTTGAGGGTTCGCTTGAGTAAATCGTGCGAAACGGAGGTCGAAATAACCAGTAGTAAACCTGCTGTTGTAGACAGTGCAGCGGCAATACCACCTGCGGCGACAAGTGCGATTACCCACGCTGGTAAGTTAGCAATCTCTGGATTAGCTAATACCATAATGTCGCGGTCTACGTTTACTTCGTTAGCACTGTTCGGATCGGTGATTTTACCCGCCGTGTAGAACATTTTGCCATCACCATTTTTATCATCAAACGTGATTAAGCCCGTACGTTCCCAGTTTTTAATCCATGCAGGTGCTTCTGCGTAAGCTGTGCCACTACCGTCTTTACCATTAATAGTGTCAACCATGTTTACTCGCGCAAAGGCTGCAACCGCAGGTGCTGTAGTATAAACAATCGCGATGAACACAAGGGTCCATGCGGCAGAAATACGCGTGTCTTTTACGCGAGGTACAGTGAAAAAGCGAACAATTACATGAGGTAAACCAGCAGTACCTACCATTAACGCACCTGTGATGGCAAACACGTCAATCATGCTCTTAGAGCCTTCGGTGTACTGTGCAAAACCAAGCTCAGCGCTTAAGCCGTCTAGTTTATCAAGTACGTATACGCCGTCGCTGCCAATTAACGTGGCACCAAAACCTGTTTGTGGGAAGAAGTGACCCGTCATCATCATCGAGATAAAAATGGCTGGTACAAGGTAGGCAAATACAAGTACACAGTACTGCGCTACTTGCGTGTAGGTAATGCCTTTCATACCGCCAAGTACGGCGTAGAAAAATACAATCACCATACCAATGTAAACACCGGTTTCAATTTCTACTTCTAAAAAGCGTGAAAACACCACGCCTACGCCACGCATTTGCCCTGCAATATAGGTAAAACAAATGAATATGGCACATACAATTGCCACTAAACGTGCGGTACGTGAATAGTAACGGTCGCCAATAAAGTCAGGCACTGTAAACTTGCCAAATTTACGTAAGTAAGGCGCTAAGCACATAGCTAATAATACATAACCACCGGTCCACCCCATTAAGTAAACGCTGCCATCATAACCTGCAAACGAAATAATACCCGCCATTGAAATAAACGACGCGGCGCTCATCCAATCTGCTGCTGTTGCCATACCGTTAGCAAGAGGAGGTACGCCGCCGCCCGCGACATAAAATTCTTTAGTTGAACCCGCACGGGCCCAAATTGCTATGCCGATATAAAGCGCAAAACTTAAACCAACAATTATAAACGTGAGTGTTTGAACATCCATTGCTTAGCTCCTATTCGTCTACGCCGTATTTTTTATCTAACGTATTCATTTTGAAAACGTACACAAAAATCAAAGCAACAAAGGTATAAATCGCGCCTTGCTGGGCGAACCAGAAGCCAAGTTTAAACCCAAAAAAATGCACTTCATTAAGTACATCAACCAATAATATGCCAAAGCCAAAAGACACAATAAACCACACTGCTAATAGTTTAAATAACAGCGAAATGTTTTCTGCCCAATAAGCTTTTGCTTGTTCTTCATCTTTAAAAGCCATTTTTATTTTCCCCTTTAAGCACCGCAATATCGCGATGAGTGGTTTTTTATCTTCACCTATTAATTTAGCAACGCTGGTTACATATTGAATTGAGACCATAGTCGTAACAGCTTATTAACGTTTACGTAAACTGCAGCAAAAAAAACACCGATAAAAGTTAAATTATTATTTAATTACAATCGATTACAGCATTTTTATAAATCGAATTTATTACTGAGTTAATGAGTTATAAGTGAATGCGACATTAGTCTTATGCTTTATCACGATGATTTTTTATTGTTATTTTTCAATGTGATAAAAAAAGAGAATTAGGCAAGACAAAATTGAACACTCACACTTAATCTCAGTTCTGGTATTGTGTAGGTGCTTACGAGTTTAGGTATAAATTTAAATAACCTGAACTCTGGTTAAGATATTTACTAATATATTGAATCATAATGATATTTAAATTTATTTTTTTCTAGCCAGAGGTTTTCAATGAAAACAAGGCGAATTTACGCATCAATAGCGGACCTATTGTAAGTAAATTCAACGTAGTTAGCGCTAAAAATAGCTGCTTGAGATAGATTTATTATCCAGAGTTCAGGTTAAATAATAAGGTTTAATAACAACATGACTGCCGTACTCATTATTGTTGCTTTAGGATATATAGGGGTGCTGTTTTGGCTGGCTAACTGGGGCGATAAAACAACGCCTTTAGCAAAACGCATCAGTCACCACCCCTTTGTCTATTCTTTTTCATTAGGGATTTATTGTACCTCATGGACTTACTATGGGTCGGTAGGCACAGCGGCTACAAGCAGTTGGAGTTATTTACCCATTTTACTTGGTCCCGCATTATTATTTTTTTTCGGACAAGGTTTTTTACGCAAACTGGTATTAGTAAGTAAAAAGCAAAATATAACCACTATTGCTGACTTTATTTCAGCCCGTTATGGCAAGCGTCAAACCACTGCCATTATGGTTACTGTTATCGCACTACTGGCTACAATTCCCTATATTGCACTGCAATTAAAAGCGCTCAGCAGTAGTTTTTTATTGCTGCAAAGTAGCACTAAAATATCGGGCGATATGCTTGCTCTATCGGCTACATTAATCATGGCCTTATTTGCAATATTTTTTGGCACCCGCAAGGTTGATGTAACAGAATATCGTTCGGGATTAATGCTTGCTGTTGCGTTTGAATCGATGATAAAGCTTATTGCACTCATGGCTGTTGCAGGGCTTGCAGTATTTACTTTATTTAATTTGCCTGAAGCAACTACAAATAAAGTAACAAATTCTATTTGGGATCATTGGGCCGATTTTAACTTTTTTAGTTTTAACTTTATAGGCCAGTCACTCATGGCTGCGGCAGCTATTATATGTTTGCCTCGCCAATTTCATGTAACCGTTGTCGACAATCAAAACAAACGCCATTTACTGACTGCTCGCTGGGCTTTTCCGCTGTATTTGCTATTAACGGCAGCAATGATTTTACCTATTGCCACTGCCGCTATCCATCCCGAAATTGGCAGTGGTTATTCCCCCGACAGCTTTGTACTTGCCCTACCATTAATTAACGACAATGCCTTTTTAACCACTTTTGTATTTATAGGCGGATTGTCGGCCGCCACTGCAATGATAGTGGTCGCAACACTAACGCTAAGCACCATGATCTCAAACGATGTAGTACTGCCGCTAATACTACGTCGAAAATTTAAACGTAATTTAATTACCACCAGCTACAAATCGCAAATTTTACTCGTAAGACGCTTCGCTATTGCTGGCATTTTAATCTTGGCCTACTTTTACCAACAATGGTTTGGCCACAGCAGTGCATTAGCGAGTATGGGGTTAGTGGCATTTTCACTTGTTACACAATTACTACCTTCAATTGTAGGCGGTTTATATTGGCGAAAAGGTCATGCCTATGGCGTTTATGCAGGTTTAGTTGCAGGCTTTATTTGCTGGATACTATTTTTAATGCTGCCAATTTTAGATGCCGGTAACACACTTACCAGTGAGCTTCAGCAAACACTTATTACACGAGGTACGCTCATCGCGCTTTTTGCTAACATAGGCTGTTACATTAGCTTTTCATTAGGCGCAGAGGAGCGCTTAATTGATAAGATTCAGGCGGCTGCCTTTGTTAACCCAAAAGATCAGGCAATTTTATCAAGACGACTCAATAAAGACGTAAAAGCCACGGTTTACGACTTTAAAATATTACTGCAAACCTTTTTAGGGATCCAACGTAGCCAGCAAATATTAGCGCATTACGCACTTGCTCATCACCTAAGTGATAACAACGCTCACCCAGAGCCTGAGTTTATTGCCTACTGCGAACGCGCATTGACGGGCGTGCTGGGCGCATCGTCGGCGCAAGCGTTAATACACACGGTTTCCTCCGGTAAACGCATGGCATTTGAAGAGGTTGTAAACTTTTTTGACGAAACCACACAAGCTCTGCAATTTAACCAAAACCTGTTATTTACTTCACTTGAAAATTTAAGTCATGGTATTTCGGTTGTTGATAAAGACTTAAATCTTGTAGCTTGGAATAAGCGTTACAGCGAAATGTTTGGCTACCCAGAAGGTTTTTTGGAAGTAGGCCAACCCATAGAAAATATTATTAGATATAACGCAGAGCGCGGTGAATGTGGCCCTGGTGAAATAGAACGCCAAGTAGAAAAACGTGTACAGCATTTGAGATACGGCAGCTCCCATCACTTTATTCGTCACCGCCGAAATGGCCAAGTATTTGAGATGATTGGTAATCCACTGCCCGATGGCGGTTTTGTTACCAGCTTTTCGGATATTACAACCCACATAAGTACACAAAATGCGCTTGAAGAAGTAAACATGGATCTTGAAAACCGCATTGAAGCGCGTACTCAAGAAGTGCAAACAATTAATAAAGACTTGCAAGCACAAATAGATAGCCGCGTGCAAACAGAGCAAGCACTTACTTTAGCCAAGCGAGAAGCAGAGCAAGCTAACGACAGTAAAACACGCTTTTTAGCTCTTGCTAGTCACGATATTTTGCAACCATTAAATGCAGCACGCTTATACCTTGCAGCCATAAACGAAAAACAACTCGATAGCTCCAACCGAAATAACTTTGACAAACTAGGTGATAGTCTCGACTCAACCGTGCATTTAATGTCAGCCTTGCTTGAAATAGCCAAACTAGAACAAGGAGCGATGACACCCACTCCACGCCACTTTTATATTGAAGATATTTTAACGCCACTGCAAAGTGAGTACGCTATTATGTCGAGCGATAAAGGGCTAAAACTGAGTGTGCGTTCAAATCAGCAAGTAGTGCACAGCGATATAACTTATTTGCGCCGAATTATTCAAAATTTGGTGTCTAATGCCGTTAAATACACCGATAAAGGCCGCGTATTAATTGCCTGTAGAAACCGTAAACATAATTTACTGATAGAAGTGTGGGATACCGGCCCAGGTATTAGTGAAGTTGAGCAAGCCAAAATCTTTAATGACTTTTACCGCGTTGAATCACGCGATAACAAAGGAGTTGGCTTAGGATTAGGCGTAGTTAAAAGAATGGCTGATTTACTTAGCTTACCACTACATCTTCATTCAAAACCCAATAAAGGCAGTCGTTTTAGTATTGAAGTGCCTTACGGCGATATTCAGTTTGTACAACAAAAAAATACCACAAGTAGCTTAATAGAAAATCGTGCAGCAATTAATATAGTTGCCGTGGATGACGACCCTGAAAACCTAGCAGCCATGGCAAGCTTACTCCAAAAATGGCAGGCCAATTACACACTATTTGATAACGTGGATAATGCATTAGCTTACGCGAAACAAAATGGGGCACCCGATGTTATTTTAATGGATTATCAATTAGGTAGTGATTGCGACGGCATAACTCTCATAAAAACTCTGCGTGAAATTTGGCAAAGCCAAATACCCGCTATTTTAATTACCGCCGTGCGCGACACCGAGCTGAAACAAGAAACTAAAGCGGCCAATATTCATTATTTGAGTAAGCCAATTAAACCAGGCAAACTAAAAGCCTTGCTTAACCACAGCACATAATAAGCGAGTAACAAGTGTTCTAGTTAAAAACTATCAAGTAATCGAGTAAAACAAAAAGCCCAGTATCTTCACTGGGCTTTGCTTTATAAAGTGTTCATAAAATTAAACTGGATTTACTCGGCTTCTAAGCTTTTGGAACAACCAACTTAACCCCACCAACGAAAGCCCTAAACCAATAAACGAAAGCGCTTTAAGTAAGCCCTCCAAGTTAGCCATATCAATTAAAAACACTTTAACAATAACGGCAGCTAGTATGCCTAAGCCTACTTTTTGTATTAATAACTGGTTTTTTAAATGACCAAAAATAACAGTACCCGCACCCAATACTAACCAAATAACAGAGTAGCTATAAAGCTCTGCATTACTTGCGCCTTTTGATAAGTAAATGTAAGGACCTTGCCAGTATTGGCGAATAAAGCTGTTTATTGCCAATAATATAAATCCACCCGCAACGGCCAATATAAATGGCGTAGCTTTAGCATTTATTGGTTTTACAAGCTTGGCTAGCCAAAGCGTTAATCCTGCAGGTACTAACCACAATAGTAATAACCAGTTAAGTATTGGCAGCTCACCTATGTAAAGTGATTCAAATAATGGGTTGTCGTCAAGCAGTGTTTTAATAGCAAAAAGCCCTGCTAACCCTGCAAGCGTAAAACCCGCCACTTGGTATAACTTAGCTAAAGTACCAGCAAGTTTTGCCCTGTGTAAGTACACGCCCCCTAATGCCAGCCAGTTACAGGTAAGGAGTATTTGTTCGTAAAAGTTAAGTGAATCAAATTGCGGATAATGCCCTACTAACTGATAACTTGTTTCGGTGGTAATAAAAAGCGCTAAACAATGAAGCGCCGCACCTTCTAACCATACTTTTAATTGAGATACTTTAAAGCACCTAGCAGCGGCAAAAAATAACGCAATACATAACGGATAAACCACAATACTCCAATGCAAACCAAATACTGTTAGCGCATCGTAGCTTGGCGTCCAAGGTGAAAGCGTAAGGCGCAGTAATAACGCAGCAACCAAGGCTTTTATAGGCCAATGCGGCATAGGCACGCTATAGCGTTTAATAAGTACGCTTATAAGTAATACTTGTACAGCAAGTGCAATAGTTAAACCGCTGTCACTTAGTAGCATGGTAATTGCTAACGTAATATTGGCATTAGCGCCTACCCAATAAGTAAAACGCTGAAATAGCGTTGTATTATGCTGCGCGAGCTTTATTAAAATAGCCGCCACTACAAACAGTACAACGGCCCAAAGTGGATATGCAGTACTTAACGCAGAATTAGGAATAAGCGTATATAAAGTAGCTATCATTACAAATACACTAAACGCAGCCGTTACATGAAATGCCAAACGCTTACTCTGTTTTTTACCGTAATAAAGCCCGTATGCCGTAAGTAACAATCCGAGTAATAAACCCAAACCATACTCATTTTTGAATATAAAGAGTGCATCATCAAATAGGTTTGGCGAAAGATGCGTACGTTCAGCGCCTATCACTAATAGCGTTGAAATAACTAACGCTACGCCCTGCCAAATATCCCAGCGGCTATTTTTAAGGACTAAAAACAATACTAATACAATGCTCAACACGCCGATTGTTTGCCACTGCATATCAAAGTGACTGATCAACATGGTAAATATTAAGGGCGCTATAAAAGCGAGTAATAAGAGGTGATCTGGAAGCACTTTAATTAAGCGTTTTAAACTGTGCGGGCGATGTTCAATAATATTCAGTTTTCGACCTAAGCGCGGTATAGCAATTAACCCTACAATACTAAGTAAAGCAAACGCCCCCATTAACCAAACGGTATTAATTTTAAGTAATGTAAAACCAACTAAATACCAACCAATGTGCCCTGCCCATAATAAATACCACAACCAAGCTCGCTGTACTTTATGTGCAACTAACGCGGCTGACAAACTTACAAAGCCAACATACATAAATAATGCAAACAAGTTACCACTGCCAGTACTAACCCATATTGGTACGCTGTAAGCGCCAATAATACCTAATACCGCCAATAATGGGCCTAGCCTGAGTGCCATCGCACTTGCACTAATCGCAATAACTGCCAGTGCAAAAAATGCCACGGTGGGGCTAAGCATAGCGTAGTTACTATAGGCTAAAAGAATTAACGAAAAACAGGTAATAAACCCACCACTGGCAAGTGCTGCGGGTATGTAATTATTAAAGCCTTCAAATACAATGCGTTTATGATGTAAATATGCTGCAGCTGCAATTAAGCCAAGGCCAAATAAACCACCCAAACTCAGCCTCATTACTGGCGATAATAATCCAGCCTCTAAACTATATTTAGCTAAAAATAGTCCACCAAACGCAAGCGCTATAGCACCAATCCACGTCATCCAGTTTTGTTCAAAGCCTGTGCGGAATTTATTAAATAATAATTCGATAGAAGATGTTTTTTCGCGCTTTATCTTAACCGCGTTAACGCTGGATTTAGTTATAACTTGAGGTTGAATTACTGGACTAGAGTTTACGGATTCAGGTTCGTATGTTTTAGCGGTTACTATTGGTATCTGGTGTTGTGGAGTGTCTGCATTGGATGATGGCGTTTGTTTTTGCGCTGCATTACTTGATTGTAGCTCAGCCACTTTTGCCTTTAAAATCGCGACACTTTGCTTCAAGGTATTAAGCTGCACTAACGCAATTAGGCCACAAATAGCCCCGACTACAACGATTAATATAAGTATTACGGCTAAACCAACTAAATCATCCATGGCACACTCTGTTGTTATTTTTACTTTGTTAGTGTACCTATGTTTCCCTACATGTGTATAACCTTATTTTAACTATGTATTTCTACACGGTTTCGACCATTCTTTTTTGCTGTATATAACGCTAAATCGGCTCGCTTCATAACTTGGTCAAGTAGCTCATCATTTTTTTGTAAAGCCACGCCAATACTCACAGTCAAAAAACGATTATTTTTAATATGAATAGTTTGGGCAAGGCTAATTAACTGCTGGGTAAAATTAGCTACTTCAGCCATATTACTAGTGGGTAAGTACCCCCCAAACTCCTCACCACCTAAACGCGAAAAAACATTTTGATCTAAAAATAAACTATTAAACTTACCGGCTAGTTCCTTAAGTATTTTATCGCCCATATCGTGCCCAAAATCATCATTTATTGATTTAAAATGGTCTATATCAATAATTAAAATTGTATAAGGCGATACGCTAATATTTTTAGCGTGCTGATAAAAATAGCGCCGATTAGAGACTTTTGTTAAATCATCAATGGTTAGTTCTAAAAATAATTTGTTGTGAATACTTTGCATAAAACGCATGGTTTTAAACAAACCATAGGATGTTAATAGCATTCCTGACGTACGAAATAAGTCCTCAAAATAAACACTCACCCAATAAGGCTGAACGACTAATTCATCAATCACATCGGCTATATTCCCCATAGCCCAAAAAAGTAATCCAGCACTTGAAAATAAATAGGCTAATTTAGAAAGCCCAGAACACTGCACCATCAAAAAAAGAAATACTATTACCATTAAGTTAATAAAGTCGGTAGTAAATCCATATAAGTTACTTTGTACTTGTAAAGGCGGGAAATAAATAAGGCTATAAGTTGAAAAGGCAATGGTGTACACGAGTAAAATTAGTGTAAATATTTTATTTAGCCAACCCATTTTAACAAAATTAAAAGGGTTAAGTATCTGTTTAATTGTTTTTATCATTACTTGCGTTTGGCTCAAAATACTGCAGAAAAATCATAGTATAATAACGCCATTGTAAATAAAACCATAAGTAGTGGAGCATGTACTGCTCATTTACAGTACGGTATTAATTCCCCATAACCCAAGTATTAAAATAGTTAAGCCTATCATTGCTTTAGTATTATGTTTGCTAATAATACGCTCAGCTTGATTACCCGCGTAATATACCACTATCGCCAAGCCAAAATAACGAATTGAACGTGCTATTGCGCTCGCTAATAAAAATAACCAGATAGAATACTTAGTAGCCCCTGCTGCAAGCATCGCTATTTGAAACGGAATAGGCACAATACCCAGTGTTATTACAAACCAAAACCCTTGGTCTTGCATCTGCTGTTTAACGTTTTCAAATTGCTCGGGACTCGAAAACGTATTAATAACCCAATCTCCAACCGCATCAAATAAGTAATAACCTAAAGCATAACCAAATAACGCACCAACAATGCATCCTAACGTAGCCATTAGTGCAATGAGCCATAATTTCTCACGACGCGCTTGCATCATTGGCACTAACACAGCTTCAAGTGGAATAGGCACTATGGTCGACTCTAAAAACGACGCTAACGTAATACCGCTAAGCATATGCTTTGAGTCTATAAATTGGCGTGTTTTTTGTTTGAGTTTTTTTTGAATAGCCATAGTCATTCCCTTTTCACTTGTAAATAAAACTAGATTGTTTAACAAACTAATAATTACATACTTAGGTTAATACACGCTGAAAACAATGCACTAAATTTATCAGACCTTAGGGCGTATTGATCTTTGTGGATTGAAATTTGTTCAATCTAGGGGCGATTAAATCGCGGCGCGAGGTTTGTAACCTAGTGGGCTAAGTAAAAACCGAGCAACAAAGGGTTAATCGTCCCTAGAAAGAACCCAAAGGGCAGTGCATGTTTGGTATTTATGCTGCGTTATCACCTATTTATGGGGAATAACCACACTGCATAAGCTCTGCCTTGCCTAAAAACCAAACACACTGCTGCAAATTCAACCACCAATGTTCAACACGCCCTAATGCATTAACAAATTAGTAATATTCATAAGAATATTTTATTATGTGCCCATGCAGTTAGATTCCCTATCACAGTAGTTATTAATTTATGCAAAGTGCGCGTTTTATTCCCTTTAGAAAGCAAGATATTGTTGATATGTGTAGCCAAGAGCTCAATAACAACACACAACAAACATCGTTTAAACAATTTTGCGATTTACTAGCAAGCCTTATTCATTACGATTACCACTCAGTACTTGAATCACTTAAAAACAACTACGCACCGTTTGATCCCAACAGTGACACGCGATCGTTAGCGCCAGTATCGGCTGATCAAAAAGCGCAGTGCCAACGTGAGTTTGCTAAAGATTTTGCTAAGGTGCTTAATGCCGCTAATTTTGAAGTGATCACCAATGAAGACTTACAAGAGGCATTAAATGAAGAGTCACTATTTAAGGTGCGCCTTGAAGTTGAATTTGATGACTTTGAAGAAGTGGTTTTTTATCGCCGTGGCGAGTCGCAACTCACTGAAACCATTTCCAGCTTTTGGGGAATGCGTAAAAAGCCGCTGCACTTTACTAATTACGACCGTGTTGCGGTGTTTATTCGTTTTAAAGACAGCGCGTATTTTGCAGCTAAAAATAAAATGCCAATGGGGTTTGAGCCCAGTTCAACCATAGTAAAGCTATTTCAAAATGTACCAAAGGCTGATCTCGAAATGCTATTTCCTAATAGCGAAGTACGAATGCGCCCTATCGATAAAATCATTATTGGCTCATCAGCTTTAGTTGGCGGTGCAGTGGTACTTATAACTAAACTTGGTGCATCAATAGTATTGCTGTTTGCCTTACTTGCTTTTTGGGGTGGGTTTAGAAATGAAGCTGTAGCAATGACCCAACAACATTTTATTACCTTTGCTATTGGTATGGGGGTTTTTGGCAGCTTTATTTTTAAAGAATGGAGTAAGTTTAAAAACCGTAAAATAAAATTTATGAAAGCGCTGAGCGATAATCTCTACTTTAAAAACCTCGATAATAACGCGGGTGTTTTTCACACGCTTATTGACGCCGCCGAAGAAGAAGATATAAAAGAAGCCCTGCTGGCGTATACCTTTTTACTAAAATCAGAAAGCGGCTTAACCGCCCAAACGCTTGATGAACAAATAGAGCATTGGTTTAAAGCAAAATATCAATGCGACCTCGATTTTGAAATTAGCGACGCACTTGAAAAGCTGGTACGTATGCGCTTAGTAACGTGCACTAGTGATGTGTATAGCGCAATAAATTTGGAGCACGCAAAAACTATTTTGGATGAGCGCTGGGATAACCTGTTTCAATACAATTAATGTAGTATTTTTACTAAATAATACTCAAAAAAAAGCAGCTGAAACTTCAGCTGCTTTTTACGATATATATTAAGCAGCAACTAGCTAAGCTGTTTGTTGCTTATTAAACTTCGCATGTACTAACTTATAAAGCGCGGGCAAAATTAACAGCGTTAGTAACGTTGATGAAATAATTCCGCCAACCACTACCGTTGCAAGTGGCCTTTGCACTTCAGAACCCGTTCCCGTGTTAAGTGCCATAGGTATAAAGCCTAAACTTGCCACCAGCGCCGTCATCAGTACTGGGCGCAGGCGTTGTAATGCACCGCTGTAAATTGCTTCAAACAAACTTAAGCCGTCGCTTCGTAACTGCTTAATAAACGACAGCATAACCACACCGTTTAATACCGCGACACCACTTAGGGCAATAAACCCCACACCCGCTGATATTGAAAGCGGCATATCGCGCAGCAATAACGCAAGCACACCCCCCGTTAATGCCAGTGGCACACCACTAAATATAATCAATGAGTCGCGAAGCGATCCAAAGGCGCTATACAGTAAACCAAATATAAGCAGTAAAGTAACAGGCACAACCAACGATAATCGCTTACTTGCCGATTGTAACTGCTCAAACGTGCCGCCGTACTCAAGCCAATAGCCGCTTGGTAAGTTAAGTGATGCGTTCATGCTTGCTTGCGCATCACTTACAAAGCTGGCTAAATCGCGCCCTGTCACATTAGCTGTTACTACCACATTGCGCTTGCCGCTTTCGCGGTTTATTTGGTTTGGCCCTTTTTCGATGCTGATTGTCGCTACTTCGCCAAGCGGTACAAATGCAAGTTCTGGGTTACTATCTTTAGGTAAAGCAACTGGCAAACGAGCAAGAGCAGATACATCACTAGACCAACGTTTATCAAGGCGCACTAATAACGAAAAGCGTTTATCGCCCTCAAAAATTAGTCCGGTTTGCACACCACCAACAGCGGCGGCAAGTGTTTGTTGAATATCGTTTACGCTTAAACCCAATAACGCCATATGGTCGCGCATTGGTGTTACCGAAAGTGTTGGCAATCCTTCCATTTGCTCCAAACGTACATCGGTAGCGCCTGCAATATTACGCATTAGCCCTGTGGCTTTTTCGCCAAACTCTTTAAGTACGCTTAAGTCGTCACCATAAATACGCAGTGCAACATCGGCGCGCACACCAGCAATTAACTCGTTAAAGCGCATTTCTATTGGTTGTGTAAATTCGTAATTATTACCAGGGACATCGTTAACACGGGTACGAATTTGCTGAACCAATTCTGCTTTAGTAAGTGCTGGATTAGGCCACTCTTCTTGCGGTTTCAGTATTAAAAAAGTATCGGCAACATTGGGCGGCATAGGATCGCTTGCTACATCGGCAGTACCAATTTTTGAAAATACGTTAGCAATCTCAGGTTGATCTAGTATGGCTTGCTCAAGCTCTTTTTGCATTTGCACAGATTGCTCAATACCGGTGCCAGTAATGCGCAGCGCATGCATAGCAATATCGCCCTCATCAAGTTGCGGTAAAAATTCTGCCCCCATATTTTTAACTTTAAAACCAAGCACCAATACTAATGCAGTGGCAATACCCACCATAAGCCACGGTAATTTAAGCGATATACCAAGTAATGGTTTATACACTTTTTTAACGCCGCGCATGACTGCGTTTTCGGTTTCATCAACCTTACCGCGAACAAATACAGCAATAGCAGCGGGCACAAAGGTAACGCCAAATATAAGCGCGCCAACTAACGCCGCAACTACAGTAAACGCCATTGGCTGAAACATTTTGCCTTCAACGCCGCTTAGTGCAAATAAAGGTAAGTAAACCAGCATAATAATAACAATGCCAAATACAGCCGGTGTAAATACTTCTTTGGTAGCTGCAGTCACTACATTTAAACGCTCGTTTAAAGTAAGTAGCCTGCCATGTTTGTGCTGAGCTACGCCGAGTTGGCGCAGGCAGTTTTCTACTACAATTACAGCGCCATCAACAATTAAGCCAAAGTCGATTGCACCTAGGCTCATTAGGTTACCCGATACGCGATTGCCCACCATACCAGTAATAGCAAACAACATACTTAACGGAATAACCATTGCCGTAATAAGCGCCCCCGTTACATTGCCCAGCAGTAATAGCAAAATCACTATCACTAAAACAGCGCCTTCAAATAAGTTGGTTTGCACGGTTGCTATGGTTTTATCGACAAGATTAGTACGGTCGTAAACCGCTTCTACAATAACGCCAGCGGGTAAGCTTTTTTGTACATCAATTAACTTATCAGCCATCGCTTTTGCTACTACGCGGCTATTTTCGCCAATTAGCATCATGGCGGTGCCGAGCACGGTTTCTTCGCCGTTGTAAGTCGCCGCACCTGTTCTAAGCTCTTTTCCTAAAAGCACGTTAGCCACATCTTTAATGCGTACAGGTGCATCGTCGCGCTTAGCTATAACGGTATTAGCTATGTCATCAATGGTTTTTAACTGCCCAGGCGAGCGTACTAAATATTGCCCGTCAAAGCGCTCAATATAACCTGCGCCTCGGTTACTATTATTAACCTCAAGTGCACTAATTACATCACTAATAGTAAGCTTATAGGCAATGAGTTTTTCGGGCACTGGCGCTACTTGATATTGACGCTCAAAACCACCTTGACTGTTTATTTCGGTTACGCCTTTTACTTTTAAAAGCTGCGGACGAATAACCCAATCTTGCAAAGTCCGTAAGTCTTCGGCGTTGTAAGCAGTGCCATCACCTTTTAACGCATTGGGCTGTGCATGCACACTATAAGTAAATATTTCGCCTAAACCACTGGCAATAGGACCCAGGTTTGGTTCTACGTTATTAGGTAAGTCGGAGCGAATACTTTGAATACGCTCACCAATTTGCTGACGCGCCCAATAAATATCGGTGCCTTCATCAAAAATAACTGTTACTTGAGAAAGCCCATAACGCGAAAGCGAGCGGGTGTAATCAAGCTTAGGTATGCCCGCCATGGCGGTTTCTACCAAATAAGTAATGCGTTGCTCTACCTCTAATGGCGTAAAACCCTGCGCTTTGGTATTAATTTGCACTTGTACGTTGGTTATATCGGGTACTGCGTCTACCGCTAAATTTTGAATGTTGTATACACCAAATCCAGCAAATAAAAACGTAAGCGCAAGCACCAACATGCGGCGTTTAACCGCAAAAGAAACTATCCAATTAATCATGGTGCCTCCTAGTGAGCGTGGCTTGCGCCGCTTTTTAAAATATCAGCTTTAATGACATAACTATTGTCTGTTACGTATTCGCTACCCGCGTTTAAACCAGTCAGTACTTCAACCCACTCGCTATTTTTTGCACCAAGGGTAATGGGGCGCACTTCAAACACATTGTTTTTACGGACAAACACACTTGGTTGACCGTTAAACTCTTGAATAGCTTGTGGCTTTACCCGCACACTGGCATTAATTTTAGCCACACTTACATCGCTATTTACATGCATGCCCGGGCGCCAATGCCCGTCAGGGTTATTAAGCTCTATACGGGCACGCGCTATGTGCCCGCCAGTCATCATTGGGGCTATAAAAAACACTTTGCCTTGCGTATTTAAATGATGATGTAGGTCGTACACCTTAGCGCTTTGCCCAATGGCTAGTTTTTCAATATTTTCAGGAAACGCTGACAGCTCAACCCATACTATATCGAGGTTAACTACCTGCATAAGCGCGCTGGTACTTGCAAGCTCACCACGCTTTAAATATTGCTCGGTTACAACGCCGCTAATTGGGCTTTTAATGGCGTAATTTTGCAGTGTTTCGCGGTTAGTTACGTTGGCAAGTACGTCGCCTTTTTTAACGCTTTGACCAATGCTTACAAAAATATCACTGATCAATCCGATATACGGCGCCATTACTTCTACCGTGCCGTGCTGCGTTGGCGCAATAACACCAAAAAGCGTATCGGTAATATCAACGTCACCACTTTGCGCCACCTCAGTTTTAATACCTGCGCGCTCAATAGCTCGCTCTGTTAGCGTGGTACGGCCTTCGTGTTGGTGTTGGTCGTATTCATAGCTAACACTCTCGCCTTTATAATTAGCAGTAACGGCAAGTGCAAACGAATGTGGTTCGTTAATTGATTGCGTGCTTACAAGGTAGTCGCCTTCAGCTGTAAACTGTATGTTTTGCGGCGCTTCAACTAAGCGTTTTAAACTCATTGTTATGTTTAAGTCGTTCATATTAATTGGTTTATTTTGCTTATAGCCGTATATGCGCAGCTCAACATTACCTGCAAATTCTTGCAGTTTAAGTTCAAGAGTTAGCTTTGGGTCAGTTAATAAAAAGCCGCCGTGCGGGCCTTGCTTTTGCTCGTGTTGCTCTGTTTCTTTATGACCTGACTCGCCATGCTCAGCAGAGGCAAATACATCTGTGCTTACAAAGCTGCTGGCAAACGAAAGTGATACTAGTAATGCGATTATATTTTTATTCATGATTGATGAGTCTCAATTAAAGATTGGCCTGTTAAACGCTCAAGAGTAAGTAGCACTTGGTACAGCTCTGCGTGAGTGGTAATAAGTGTGCGTTTAGAATCAAAAAGTACTTGTTGAGCATCAAGTAGTTGCAACACCGAAATTTGCCCGCGTTGATAACTTTTTAAGCTTTGCTCAATCAATGTTTGTGCCTGAGGAATAATTTGATCAGATAACAGCTTTGCCTGATTAGCTAGACCTTGATAATAAGCGTACAAAGTACGTACCTGCTGGCGTAACTGAATACGCAATTGCCCTTGCTGCTCACTCAAAAGTGTAAGCTGGTTATTAGCAGCTGTAATATTGCCGCTATTTGAATTGCTTAATTGCAGTGGCATAGAAAACGAAAACACGAATGAGCTGGAGTCGCTTTGCTGGTTATAGCGCACGCCTCCCCCTATATTAATATCGGTTTGTCCGTTTGCTTTTTGCAGTGTTAAGTTAGCTGTTTGCTGTAAATATTGCTGCTGTAATAATGCAAATTCAGGAGCTTGGTTAACCGCATCTAAAAGTGCTTGTGCTGATTTAAGCGCAGTAATTGCATTAATATTACCAGCAAAAGTATCGTAGGATTGCTCCTCACTCCATAGCTCGTTAAGCGATAAACTTGCTCGCTCAAATTCACTGTTAAGCACCGCTTTATCAAGCTCTACTTGGCTAAGTGCATAGCGCATACGCGTTACATCAGCTTGCGACGCTGCCCCCGCATTAGCTCTTTGCTCAATCGCTTTAAGTGCTTGGGTTACTACCTGTTTACGCTCGTTATTTAAACTTAATAATGTTTGAAATTTAAGCCCTTGGTAGTATCGCTCAGCAGTGGTTGCTAATAAGGCTAAACGGGTATTTTGATACTGTATTGCTTGGGCTTTAATATTGGCGGTTGCGTAATTAATACGGCTTTGGCGTTTATCGCCTAGCTCTATTAGTTGGCTAAGCCCGAGCGTTATTTCAGCGCCTTGAATACCACTCGCATCGTTAGTGCCCAGTAAATTTTCGGCTTCAACATTTAATACAGGATTAGGCGAAAGTGCAGCTTGAGATTTAAGCGCACTCAATATTTTTTGATGATAAGGGTAGCGTTTTAATACCGGATTTTGTTGTTCGGTATTACTCAGCGCCTGCTTAAGGGTTAATGTTTTAACATTCGCCAAAGTACTAAAAGCAGGTAGCGCGCACATTAGCGCCACCAGCATAATTGGTTTTTTATTCATATAGCGTGTCCGTTTTTTAAACAAATAGAGTTAACTTGAGCACGGTATTGGTATTAAAAAATCAAACCAAACGTGTATCAAGTAACCTAAATATGCATATAACAGAACCTAAACAACGCATAAGCGCAGGCCGTATATACAAAGTATTTAAAATTAAAAACTAGCTATAAAAATTAGGTGGCGGTACGTCTGGCGGGTAATTTAACCCGTTATAGCACGCAGGCGAAGTTGCTTTACTTTGCTCTGGGCTTATTGAATGGCTAGAGGTGCTGTTGTAGCCACAATGGCAATGTTGGTGGGCATGAATTTCGGTAGTTGATGTTTTATCGCTTTGGTTATCATCGGCTGTAGAGCCGTCTTGCGATAATGAACTGGTTACATGATCAACGTCTTCTTGCAAATGATACGCAGCGCCATCACAGCTAATAAAGCTGTGTACAAGCACTAATAATATCACTATTAAAAAACGGTTTGAGCGCATGCTTTATGCTGTTCCTGCCACTAAGGGTTACTGTAAAATATCTAACCAATTGAAGCCACATAGTATATTACTCACAAACTACAATAAAGCGCTTTTAACAAATTAAAATGATCTCTTATATTATCTATACCCAAACCACCTCAAGATGCAAAATTCAGCGTTTCACAGGCGCTTAATATCAAGGCGATACTTTGTAACAAGGGCAACTTCTTTTAAGCAGTCGCAACGCAGAGAGTGAATGCCTGTGGAGCGCCAAAATGGTTGGCTTAAAGCGATATATACTGCGTTATTGATTTTAAAAATAGAACAGCTATTATTTGCAATCAATGCCTTGCCTACATCGCTTTTACACCAACTGAAACTTACACCTTGAGGTGTTTAGGTATATACAATAGATAAATAACATTTTGTGAACTACAAAAACCACCGACAATAAAACGTCGGTGGTTTTTAATAATTTAAATGTTAAGCAACTGCTTGCTCTAAAATTTCACGGCTTTCTTTTAGCGTAATAGCTTGGTTTTCACCAAGGGCAATCATGCCGTGGGATTCAAGTTTGCCAATAATATTGTCAATAGCAGCGGCTTTATCATCGCCATGTTCAGTAAGTTCAGTAGCTACATCAAGGCTGTGGTAAAACGCTTCAATTGCTGCAATTGTTTGCTCTGCTAAGTCGTCAGATTGCGCAAGACCAAATACGTTTTTACCCATTTGCTCAAGCTTTACTTTTTTAACTGCAAACTGGTTGCGTAGCAAAGAAGGTTGAACAATAGCAAGAGAACGCGCATGGTCAACGCCATATGCTGCGGTAAGCTCGTGGCCAATCATGTGCGTTGCCCAATCTTGCGATACGCCAGAACCAATTAAGCCATTAAGTGCTTGATTTGCCGCCCACATAAGGTTGGCACGCCATGCATCGTCTTGGTTTTCAAAATTATCGCCCAGTGTTTTAAGCGTTCTTAAAAGTGCTTCGGCGTAACCTTCCTGAACTAATGCATTTTGTGGGAACGTTAAGTATTGCTCACAGGTATGAACCCACGCATCAACCAAACCATTAACCAATTGACGCTGTGGTAATGTTTTCATTACATCAGGGTCCATAATCGCAAATTTAGGAAGCACCTCTGGTGAAGCAAACGGTAGTTTTTGCTTCGTTGCTTCTTTGCTCACAACTGAGTTTTGGTTTGACTCTGAACCTGTTGCAGGCAATGTTAACACTGCGCCAATTGGTAATGCGCTGGTAATAGTGTGTTTACCTGTCGGAATATCCCAACCTTCGCCATCGTAAACTGCAGAGGCTGCAATGTATTTAACGCCGTCAATTACTGAACCGCCGCCGACACCAAGTACAAAGTCGATGTCTTGCTCTTTACAGATTTTAACCGCTTGGTCTAGTACTTCAATTGTTGGGTTAGCACCAACGCCCGAAAACTCTATCCAATCAAAATCTTTGAGTGCTGCAGCAACTTGGTCGTACACGCCGTTCTTTTTAATCGAACCGCCTCCGTATACTACAAGTACTTTTTGATCTTTTGCGATCAAGTCTGCTAATGCGGCAATTTGTTGTTGGCCAAACTGAATTAGTGTTGGGTTTACGTAGCTAAATTTCATTATTTGCTCCTGGTGACGGTTTATTGCTGAGTACTTTACTTAGTTACCTAATAAAGTATCGATGAGTGCATATTAATGGCAAAAAACACATAAAAAAAGCCCAATAACTCGCTAAAGCTTGCCTAAAACTATCAACATTGTTATTTTACGTAAAATACACACAAATAAAGATGCTTTAAATGCCCACGATAGCCAACATGTTGCAACAATACGCCGAGCATAATCTTTTACTCGGCTTTGAAGGCACTATGGAAACTATTATTCCTGGGGTATATTTTCATCGAGCAACTAAAAGTTCACCGCGTCAGCCGCTTATATATAACTCAGGCATTATTATTGTTGGGCAAGGTCATAAAGTGATTCACTTTCCGGATCATCAAATACGATACGGAGAAGGCGATTATTTAGTGCTTGGTGTACCGGTGCCATTAGAGTGTGAAGCGTTTACCGATAACGATCTGCCCGTTATGGGTATTGCTATAGATATAAACCCAGCAATGCTACACAAACTCGTCAATCAAATGATACAACACAAACCGCTTGCTACATCTTCAGCGTCGATACAAATTGGAGCCGTGCAGTCAGCCACCTTAGATACCACAATGGAACTCGTAACTCATAGGCTATTAACGGTTTTAAATAATCCGCTTGAGGCCGAAGTTTTTGGCGAAGATATCGTAAAAGAATTGGTATATCGGGTACTTTGCGGCCCGCAAGGGCATACTTTAATAGGCCTTGCGATGCATGATGGGCATTATGCTCGTATCGCTCGAACACTTTCGACCATGCACAGCAATTATGCCAACCAGATAACTGTTGAGGGTTTAGCAGAAGATGTAAACATGAGTGTATCGTCGTTTCATCGCGCCTTTAAACAAGTCACTTTTGAGTCACCATTGCAGTATTTAAAAAAAGTACGTTTAGCTAAAGCAAAGGAACTCATTATAACCAACGGCAGCAAAGCCAATGAAGCCGCGTTAAAAGTAGGCTACACCAGTGCATCGCAATTTAGCCGCGAATTTAAACGCCATTTTAATAAAACCCCTAGGGCGTGTTGACCTTTCGTGATTGATCATGCGCTGCCCTTTGAGCTCGATCTAGGGAAGATTAACTCTTTGTTGCTCGATTTTTACTTATTCTTACAGGGATGTAAGCCATTAGAGTAACGCAGGAGCAGTTACCGAGCCCACTAGGTTACAAACCTCGCGCCGCGATTCAATCGCCCCTAGATTGAACAAATTTCAATCCACAAAGATCAACACGCCCAAGTGAAATACACCGGTGATAAAAGTTAACGTCGAAAAAGCCAGACTTTATAAAGTCTGGCCTTGCATTTTTACTCTAATATCCATTTAGACTGTAATTTATTAGCATCTCCATCAGAGGTCAACTGGGGACGTTGCTTATCTTGGTTATACCAAAAATAATTTTGCCAGAAAGTATTTTTAATATTCCAAAGTCCACCTTGATAAATAAGCTCATATTCAGCCTGTTCAGGTGAGCGCCATAATTTGCCATAACCCGATGTACTAATGCTGTAACTAAAAAATAAAGACGGTGCCTCTGCGCTTCGAAAATAATATCGATCATCACTAGATGGTACTTTTAACCATTTGACAGGGTTAGCTTCTGCCGTTGTCAGTCGTTCATTATTATTTAATGACTCTGCAGATAATGCTTTACCATCAACTGCGGATTTAATAACTAAAGCTTCACCACTATCAGCACTCTGTTGGGCAGCTTGCCAATCAATTGCAGGGCTCTGCCATGTTACAGACTTCCAACGCCAGTTATACGGCACCCCAGTATGAACATCATATAAATCAGCATAACCTGGCTCTGCTTCAATGTTATATAAACATTGGCGACGCTCGGTATCTAACTGTGTCACACGAGCTACTTGGCTAATCGTACCTACATTTAATTCACGCATGCACGCTTCAAGCGTTTTACCTATCCCCGTCTCTTGTGGTGCAAGTACATAGGTATGATCACGATTCTGCTGATTTTCGTACCACGTTAGCATCGCTTGTTCTTCAAATGATAGCCAATTTGAAACCAAAGCGTTTGCTTCTTGCTTTGCATACGCTTCGCGCTGAGTTTTATCCACAGCCATAGTGCGAATAAATGCAGCCCAAAGATCTTTACTGGCCTCCAGTGCCACCAGCGCCACAGGCTTCATATTACCCGCTGAATAAGCACGCCAACCAGTATCAAGTCGTGCATTTTCTTGCCAAATTACATCACCACTACTGAAGTTAAGTATATCTTTTGTATCATGAGTATGCTGCTCAGCACCTTCAGAACAAAGATAAGCTTTTACCTGCCATACTTTTTCAAAATTATCAGTCGCTAAACGCACTGTATGTTCAGGGCTAAACGAATCTTGAAAAAGGTGCACAGCTCTACCAAACAAAAAATAATTATGATCAACCTCTACTTTTGCTGAGTAACCGCCTCCGTCTGACACTTTTATGCGTTTTTTATCCGCCATAGCGGCACTCACAAAGTGATCAATAAAACGCTTTTGACCCCGATAAGCTGCGTCAATTCCGCCTTGCCCACCAATATCATCATAACGTCGCATAAAATGATCTTGCTGCAAGTTGGCCGGTTCCTGCGATACCGCATTAAAGCAATTTGGCCCACTCGGATCGGTACTTGCTTTGGTTACATTAAAGCCTGCAATATCAACCCAGCGTTCACCTACGATAGCGGCATAAATATCATCATATTTTGGCTGATAGCTATTGTTATTATTAAGGTTAGATTGGAGTCGTTGCACTTCATCATAAGCAGCTGATAGATCAACTTGCTTTGCAAGGCCTTTTTGCCAATATTGACGGGGATCATTTGGGTCTGCTTGAATAATGTGTTCTTGGTCTAACAATTCTAATGCAGCGGTACGAGTAAGCCACTCATGCCCCATTGGCGTAACGCCGCCCCCGCCTAGTTGGGTAAATGCGTTTGCTGAGGTTGCACCTAACAGTACCAGCCCAACACTCAATTTTTTTATAATCATAACTTTCCTTTTTAAAACAGGCCTATATGAATTTTTAAAATTCATATAGTTTAACCAATAAAATCAAGCGCATATTAAAGTTAAAAGTCTTAAGTTACAACTATGTTAATAAAAAGAAAAATATAAGAAATAAAAGCCCTAATTCAGCTAAGCATATTAGGGCTTTAACGCACTACTGACAATTGGCGTTCGGGAAATTATTAACCTCAGTTGCAATATGTTCACTGTAGCTGTTATTTAAAATTGCAGTTGTGCCGTAATAACCCGCCTCTCTACCAATCGTGAAGCTTTGCGAGGCACTCAAGCCTGATTTTATAAATGCTTCTGCATCTGTTTTTGCATTGCCATAAGCACGAACGATCTTGATACCATTCGCCTCAAGTTTATTAATCTGCTCTGTTTTGTACTTAGCAGCTTTAAATAAACTAATTTCGTTGCTCAAAGAAGTGCGTAAATAACCTGGCGGTAACCCCATCCAAGACAACCATCTGCGTGTGCCTTTTCCATACCAATAAACACGTGCAGTTAAATAAATTGGTTGATAACCCAAATCTAAATAGCTACGCACTAAAGTATAAGCTTCATCCTTTGCATCAGCATAGTCAATCTCAGTATAGTCACCAACTTGTTCGGCATCAGACTCAGTTAATGTGCCGTCGATATCAAATAACACAGCTTCAGTATTGGGTTCAACAACTGTTAGGTACCCTTCAGTCCCTGTTCCATCAGCAAGTACACCGGCATAAATTCGATATTGACCTGCCGACATTGCACTCAATGATAAAGTCGCCTTACCATCACTATTAGTGGTCGCAGAAGTTAAATACTGCCACTGCGTATCGCTTTGACTACGAATATAAAATTTAACAGTTTCGAACTCTAAATCCTTATGTACCACACCACCATAATCAAACTTTGCCGTTATAGTTATCGGCTTACCAACAGCCACTACTTCATCGTGGATCATGTGATAATTAGGCAACCAGGTGATAAGCCGGTTCAAACCATTTTTATACTGTCCAGTTTCGAAGTTAGGGGCACTAAAGCGCTGTTCCATAAATTCAGGTTGGGGACATTGAGGTAGAGCAAAAACTGAAGAAGTAGTAAGCAGAAGAGATGCTAAAAGCAATTTTTTATTATTCATGTATTTCCTTAAGTAAAGTTTCTATCACTTAAGGTAGCATAAAAAACAAATGTTACAGAAAAGTTAAAACTTAGAGTCGATTGACCTTTCAGGATTAAATTTTTTCAATCTAGGGGCGATTCAATCGTGGCGCGAGGTTTGTAACCTAGTGGGCTCGGTAACTGCTCCTGCGTTACTCTAATGGCTTACATCCCTGTAAGAATAAGTAAAAACCGAGCAGCAAAGAGTAAAGCCCCTAGGCAAAACCTTTCGGGCAGCGCATGTTTGGCATCCTACGCTGCAATATCAACTATTTATGGAGAATAACTATACTCCATAGGCTCTGCCTTGCCTAAATACCAAACGCACTGCAGCAAAATCAATCACGAAAGGTCAACATGCCCTAGCCCTTTTTAAATAAAACCTCTGGATTTACCATGGTTTTCATTTCAAGTACGTTACCATTTGGATCTTCAATAAAAAATGTTTCTTGCTCAAACTCATCACCAATAAAACGACGATAAGGTTTATCTAAATACTCAACTCCAGCGTGCTCAATTCGTGCTTTTAAATCGTTAAAGTCGCTTTCAGATAAATGAATACCAAAATGAGGAACCGCCACAGCGCCCATATCTACGTCGTGACGAACTGTTGGTAGGCGTTCAGCACTTTGATGTAGTGTTAATTCATTACCCCAAAAGTCAATATCAACCCATCGACCCTCTTCACTATTACCGGTTTTACAACCAAGTACGTCACAATAAAACGCTGTAGTCACTTTTAAATCGCCAGCTGGGATAGCTAGATGTAAGCAGTTAGACATAAATTACCCTTGGTTAACTCTTTTAATATACTAAATTTCGCGCATTATACATAAATTGTAATTTATAGAACATTAACAGCGAAACAATTGAGCATATTTAATACTTTAATAAACCCCCTTATTACCTTGCTTATACTATGCTATTTGCAGGCAGTGCTGTTAAACCTAAAAGACTTACTTTAAAATACGCACACTATGATTAAATTCTTATCTTTAAAATTCATCACTTTTTTTATGGGCTTTGTATCTTGCTTTGTGATGCACACAACGTTTAATGTGCCATTAGTTATATCGGCGGCGTTAACAGGGCTTATTGGCTCCTTTATACCTTTTCCTAAAAGCGTTAAAAATCATCCGTATGCCGCTATTTATGCGGGTAGCTTTGCAGGAATGTGCTCGACTAATTTAATTACCAGCTATTGGGAAATTACCATTATTTCGATTATAGGCGCGAGCTTGTACGTACTTACTATGAACTTATTTACTGGTTTTGGCGGTAAGCTCGGCAGTGTTGCTTTTGCAAGTGTTGCAATATTTGTGTTAGCTAGAGGAATTGCGCTATGAGCCTTGAATACCCATTAATAACATTACTAGGCGCATTTTTAACATTTTTTTTAGCTAAACATAATCGCTTTGATGCAATAAGAGCTTCCGCTTCACTGTCTATTATTGCCTACCTAATTTTTAGCGCATTTAACTTCAATCCTGCACTTTATAGTATTATATTTTTTGGCGGGACATTTATAGGTATGAGCGCCCCCCATCGCTTTGGAATATATACAATAACCAGCTCTGCCATTATTTTTTCAATATTGTTTGAATACCTAATTCCACGGCTAGATGGATACGGCGGTGCGCTAGGTATAAGTGCTTTTTTGTCGGTATGTATTTGCCATATTTGCATTACACTTGGTGCGCCCCGAAGCAAAAAAACACAATAATTCACTTATGTTTTATGGCACTTGTTGGATAGCCAAACAATATGTTTAACTTTGCTTTCACACCTTTTGCTCTGTAGGTACTTTTAATTAAATATGCCCATTGGTGAAACGTTATTTTAAATGGATTATCACTATTTAACTGCCCTACAATACCGTATTTACAAGGTTTACTTGGCTCTTCAACCGCATAAGTGCCAAACAACTTATCCCAGATGATTAGCACCCCTGCAAAGTTTTTATCTAAATAGCCTGCGTTAATAGAATGATGAACTCGATGATGTGAAGGCGTGTTAAATACTTTTTCAAACCAGCCAAGCTTACCTACAATTTGGGTATGCACAAAAAACTGATATGCCAAATTAAGCGCTACCACGGTAAACACGGTAATGGGATCATAGCCAAGCAATATCATGGGTAACCAAAATACCCACATCCCTGCAATTGGGTACATTAAACTTTGCCTAAATGCGGTAGAAAAATTCATTTTAGTGGAGCTATGATGTACAACGTGCGCGGCCCAAAGCCAATGAATGTGATGAGATGCTTTGTGGAACCAGTAATACAAAAAATCTTGCAGTAAAAAAGCAAATAATACATTGACTACAGAAAGCTCTATATCAAATAAACGATACTCGTAAAGCCAGTAAAAAAAAGGCATTAGTATAAGTAGTGCAATAGCATCAGCGCCTTGATGCATTAATGCTAGTACCGCATTAGCTAAACTGTCTTTGATATTATAGTAGCGTCTAAATTTAATAAATTCATAACAAACAAACGCCAAAAAGATGGGGCTTAAAGCCAATAAAATGATTTCAATGCTCATATAGTTTGCTCCTTAAAGTGGCTATTTAACTTTTTAAGTGCACTGACTATGTCTTTTTCAATAAAAAACTTAAGTATAAAACTAGGTAGCCACCAAGGTGCAGCGCATTGTATGCAATAAGTAATGGCTGTAACGGGGGTTACTTCATCCTCAGCTGAAGAAAAATAGATATCACCTTGATGCTTTGCTACCGGCTTATTACCTATTATTTGATAGCTTATGTGGTTATCATCTGCACTTATAATTTGCTCTTTAAACTCAAGGCCAGACATCTGTATTTGCCTTATAGCGCCTTTACCCCCAACCACTTCCCCACTATTTTGCGACTTAATAAGTAAAAATTTAGCATTAAAAAAACGATGTAACTGCGCGTGATCAAGTAAGGTACTTTTTACCATCTCTGGTGTGGCTGCAATTTTTTGTCTTATATTTATAAATATCATTTTTACCACAGTGACTATTTAAGAATTGCTCTAGCATATAAAAATATTACATGGCAAACTTGCTAATACGCGACTATTTTTTAGCTTTAGGCGACAAATGAACACTCTTGCCGATCATTATTTTTCAAGTGTTCTTGATTATTTACAGAATCAAGGGCTGGATAGCCAGACCGTTTTAGATGCCATAAACTTTAACGAATACAGCAATAAAAATGCTCATCAACTCGCTTCACGCATAACTTTAGTCAGTTACAACACGCTACTTGATTACGCACAACAAACGCTTAATGAACCTTTATTTGGCTTTAAACTCGGACAGCATATTCGAACTGCTGATTTTGGTATTTTAGGCTATTTAATAGAATCGAGTGATAACTTAGCAAGCGCAATTCAAGCTCTTTTAAACTACGACAGTTTAGTGGCTGATATAGGCAAAGCACAATTTAAACAACAAGATGGCACGGCTGTGATCCGCTGGTTACCTCATTCTAACTGCAACACTCATGTCGTTTTACGAAATATGACAGCATGGGTAAGTGTTATACGTCAATTAATAAACTCAGGATTATCGCCAAGCTCCGTAAGCTTTACCTTCAACTGGCCGCAGGAACAAAAAGCAACATTAATAAAATGGTTTGGCTGTACAATACAAACAGGTACTAAATACAACCAGATCACCTTTCCGAGTAGTTATTTAGCACTGCCATTTAAAACCGATAACGCATCTATCAATTTTGCACTTAAACAGGTTTCAGAACAGCAACTTTCGAGCTTTAAAAGCCAGCAACATTTAAGCGAAAAAATTATCCATTTACTTATGGCCAAAATCGATTTACAAGAGTGCACATTAATACGTACTGCAAATGCACTTAATATTACGCCCAGAACATTACAGCGAAAGTTAAAGCAAGAGCACACCTCATTTTTAATCTTACTTGAGCAAGAACGAAAAAGACGTGTAACACTGTGGATAGGTAAATTATCGTTAACAGATCTAGCTCTCACATTAGGTTTTAAAGATCAGAGTTCGTTTAACCGCGCATTTAAACGCTGGTTTAATTGCAGCCCCAAAAGCTATTTTAAAAACAGTAGCGAAAGCCCTCAATAAACAAAAAATAAGGCTTATTTACTCACGTTATTACGCCCTTTTTTCTTGGCGCGGTATAAAGCTAAATCGGCATTTTTTAACGCTTGATCAAAACTTTGTTTTGGCTCTCTTTGCGCTACACCAATCGAAACCGTTACATGTACGGTTTTATAATCATTCGATTTTTTTGCTTTTCTAGAGTTTTTATCTGTTCTTTTTGGGTTTCGAATCACCATGCCATATGTTGCTATGCTTTCGCGCAGTACTTCTAATTCAGGGATTGAGTGTTCAGCCGTTTTTCTTGGAAATACCACGGTAAACTCTTCGCCGCCATAACGATAAACTTTTCCGCCTCCCTTTACGCCCGTCATCTTAGCTGCAACAAGTTTCAACACTTGATCGCCAATGTCATGTCCATACGTGTCATTGAATTTTTTAAAGTGATCAATATCTAGCATTGCAACGGTGTAATTTCGACCTAACGATAAAGCAAGTTGATTTAAGGCACGACGTGTAGGCAAGCTAGTTAAATCATCTCTATAAGCTAAGTAATAAGAATCAGTACTCACCGCAAGTAAATAAAGCGAAGACAGTGCCACAATGACTAGCGACCAAGGTAATGTTATTAAATCCAATTGATTTAAACACCAAATAGCAAATGTCACTAGTAACGCTGTTAACGTTAAATTATTTACACTTAGGCTTCGCCAAAACAGTAAAGCCCCGATTATGGTTAATGGGAATGCGACAGGAATATAGGGGATAATTTGATTCCATAGTGCTGTTTTAGGAAAAAAACTTTCTACATTTTCACTAAGCTTTAACCATCCAAACGTTATAAGTGCGCATCCAATAACAAGTAGAATACGCGTTATGCTATGTACTGAAAAAATAGCTCTATCTTTCATTAGCGCCAATAATAGTAATAAACTAGTGCCGCATAAAAGCAGCCATTGAGGATTAGTTGATACCCACTTTGACCAAACTAATGGGTAATTTTCTGTTAGTAAAAATAATCCCCAGAACAAACATAATAATGCAACCCTGCTGCGGTTAAATTGAGTAGCAAAAATAGCCGTTATAATTAGTAGCGGGTACACAAGATAATTTACTATTGTTAGCTTATCTTGCCATTGAGCTTGAAAATAAATTAGTACAGAAAACAATCCCATCACGGCCATAGAACTAATAAAAGTAGATTTAATCCCTTTTAATTTCAACAACTGATACCCCAATAACATCGACTAAACATAAAAACATTATTGTATTGATATGAATATTTTTATCTACTTTTATATCAAACATACAACAAAATTAAATACTTTAGGATTACTAAAAATACAGAAATGGTATGAATGATTAAGTGAACAGTAATTATTTCTCTATATTTAACCGTAACAAACCTTACTTATACTAAAGTTAACATTTAACAATGCTCTTTTTACTATGCGCACGATTAAAGTTAAAACAGGGGTCGTACTAAACTACCAAGATGAAGGTGATAAATCGGCACCTCCAATTATTTTAATCATGGGGTTAGGGGCACAAATGATCACTTGGCCCGACGCTCTGTACTATGGTTTAGTCAACAATGGGTTTAGAGTTATTAGGTTTGATAATCGCGATACCGGTTTATCGACTCATTTAGATCAGCACCCAGCCCCTAGCCTGTTTAAAACATGGTTAAGCAAACACTTACCAATACGCTCAAACGTACCTTATTTACTTGATGATATGGCTGAAGATGTACTGGCATTAATGGCTGAACTAAAAATCAAAAAAGCACACTTAGTTGGGGCATCAATGGGCGGGATGATCGCTCAACTTATGGCGGTAAAAAATAAAAAAAGAGTACTTAGTTTAACCTTAATTATGTCGTGTAGCTCAAGTCCAAGACCTACAGCGAAAAGTTTAAATGTATTTTTAAAGCTTTCTAAATTTAAAACCAAAGTCCCCTGTCGTGATACCGCTATTAACTACAATATAAAACTGAATCAACTTATTGGTAGTCCAGCCTACCCTCAAAGTGAAAAATTACTACGAGAGCATGCAATTAAAACAGTTGATCGTTCTTATAATCAAAGTGGCTATAAACGCCAACTTATAGCTATCACTGCAAGTAAAAACCGAGATCATTTAATAAGAAAAATAAAAGCGCCTACGCTAATTATTCACGGTAGCGCCGATATCGTTTTCCCCGCAGCAGAAGCAAGGAAAATGGCTAAGCTCATTAAAAAATCAAAACTAAAAATTGTCCGTGGTATGGGCCATAATTTTGTACCAGAACTCATGCCAAAAATGACAAAATGGATCACCAAGCATATAAAAAAATCTCAACGAAAGCACTTAAAAAAAATACGTAATAAGAAAATCAAAATGGCGTTACAAGAGTGAAATTTAGCTAAGCAACTAAGCAGTAAGTGATGCGCCCTAAGTAACTTGAGCTTTGGATAATAAATCTATCTCGAAGCGCTATTTTTAACGCTAACTGCGTTAAATTCACATGTAATAGGCCCGCTATTGACGCGTAAATTTGTTGCTCAGAGTGCAAGTTAAGTAATTCTCGAGTGAGGTAAACAGTGGCGTTGGTAAATTGTTGATATCGCACCAACGCCATTGCAAGCATTTACTAGGCTCTTTGAGCAAAGCCTCACCGCCTTCATAGTCAGCTTTTACATAGAGCGTAATATAATGTTTATTCTCAGTGCTAAAAATATCGTTAGTAAAATCAAGCTTGGTAATTTTACTTACATTCAAGCCTGTTTCTTCAAGCACTTCACGTATTGCGCATTGCTCAACGCTTTCGCCAAACTCTAAATGCCCGCCCGGGGTCGCCCATGTATTTGCACCATGCGCGCCAATACGCTCACCTAATAAAATTGTGTTTTGGCGCTTTATTATAACCGCCACACCTACTCTTACTGTATTAGTCATATGTATATCTTATTCAATTTTTAATATGAGTCTATGCTGAGCTGAGCGTCTAATTTTGTCAAATTAACCAGATAAATTATTGTTATACCAATCTGCTTATATATGGGGTCTATTTAACGTTAAGAAAATTACGCTAGAACTAGGCAAAAACTTTTGTATCTAGTTGTTCTAAATAAAAATTTTTTAACGACGTTATAGTGCAATTTAATTCGTTAAATTGATCAAAGATTTATGCCGTTTGGTATTACTCATACTGTTTAACGCTTGGCCTACCAAGGTCGAATAGCATACACACATAAAAGGGCCTACCTTTTATAAGGTCTCTCACACATTTAGTTTAGGAGCCTACTATGTCAGGCGAATATCAACAGCAATATAATGCATTTAAACAAAATCCGGCGCAATTTTGGCTTGAACAAAGTAAAAAAATACCTTGGTATAAAATACCAAAAAAAGCGTACACACAAGATGAAGATGGACTTTATCATTGGTTTAGTGACGGCCAACTAAATACCTGCTTTTTAGCTCTTGATCAACATGTTGTCGCAGGATTTGGCGATCAAACCGCACTGATTTACGATTCCCCTGTAACCCATACTAAGCAAACTTTTAGCTACTCACAATTACAACAAGAAGTGGCTAAATTTGCAGGCGTAATGCAATCACTAGGCGTAACAAAAGGCGATCGAGTCGTTATTTATATGCCTATGATCCCACAAGCCGTTATTGGCATGTTGGCGTGCGCGCGTATAGGGGCCATTCACTCTGTCGTATTTGGTGGGTTTGCTGCGCACGAGTTGGCTGTACGCATTGATGATGCAAAACCCAAGCTTATACTGAGCGCTTCTTGTGGTGTTGAAGTATGCAGCGTTATTGAATACAAGCCACTAATAGATAACGCAATAGAACTCGCCACACACAAAGTAGAACACTGCATTATTTATCAGCGTAAACAAGCAATAGCAACACTCATAAATGATCGCGATATTGATTGGAACACCGCAATGCAAACGGCTGTTGCCACCGATCCCGTACCGGTAAATGGCAATGATCCACTTTACATTTTATACACATCAGGTACGACGGGCACACCAAAAGGCGTTGTACGAGAAAATGGCGGCCATGCCGTTGCAATGAACTACAGCATGAAAACCGTATACGATATGGAGCCTGGCGACGTATTTTGGGCTGCATCTGATATTGGCTGGGTCGTTGGGCATTCTTATATTGTATACGCCCCATTAATGTACCGCTGCGCGACTGTATTGTATGAAGGAAAGCCTGTACGTACACCTGATGCCAGCGCTTTTTGGCGCGTGGTTGAAGAGTATAAAGTCAGTGCATTATTTAGCGCGCCCACCGCATTTAGAGCAATCAAAAAAGAAGATCCCAATGCTGATGGTTTTAAACAATATAATACTTCTAGCTTAAAGCGTTTGTTTTTAGCTGGCGAGCGACTCGATCCGCCCACCTACGAATGGCTTAAAGAAAAAACCAAACTGCCGGTGCTCGATCACTGGTGGCAAACAGAAACCGGTTGGGCTATAGCTTGTAACCCAGTTGGCATTGAATACCTAACAACTAAATCGGGCAGCTCAACCGTTCCTACGCCTGGATTTGATGTTCGTATATTAGATATGGATGGCAACGAATGTGCTGCCAACGAACAAGGCGCTGTGGTAATTAAACTACCACTTCCACCAGGTTGTCTTCCAACAATTTGGCAAGATACACCCCGCTTTAAAGCAAGCTACCTAAGTGAATACGAGGGTTATTACTTATCTAGTGATGGCGGTTATATTGATGAAGACGGCTACTTATTTATTATGGGCCGCACCGATGACGTCATAAATGTAGCAGGGCATAGACTCTCAACTGGCGAAATGGAAGAAATAGTCGCCGCACACCCCGCCGTTGCAGAATGTGCTGTTTTTGCTATAAACGATCCTCTAAAAGGCCAACTGCCTATGGGTATGATTGTGCTTAAAGATGATTTTGTAGGTTCAACCAAAGAAGTAGAACAAGCGCTTGTGGCTGCCGTTCGCAATCAAATAGGCGCTATTGCATGCTTAAAAAATATCGTTAGTGTCGATAGGTTGCCAAAAACTCGTTCAGGTAAAATTTTACGTAAAAACCTACGTCAACTAGTCGATGGCGAAGAATTACAAATACCTTCAACCATAGACGATGCCAGTATATTTGAAGAAATAAACCAACAACTTACACAACGATAACCCCCCAACCAATAAAAGCCATTTTTAAAAATGGCTTTTATTCTAAATTTATCAGTTTTCTGGTATATGCCCTCTTGAGCCATTATTGTTGTTTGAAGCATAAGTTGGCAAAGCCACATTCGATTTCACTGAGCTACAACGACACAAGTGAAGTGTAACTTGGCATAATATTGAAGCTTATAATGGTATAAAATTATTAAATACAGACTTTAAAAAAGCCAATTTCATGAAAATACAGCCAAGTTTAGTTGACTGCTATGTGCCATGAGCAGACATTGAAGATCTTTAATGTCTGAAATCAAGATTTGGGTGATGCCAATCATACTCATTGCTAGGTCACAAAAAGTGGGACGCCAAGAAAAGCTAGCATGGATAGTCGCCTGTTTGTTTATTAGTTGGTTTTGTTTACTCTTATTTATGTTGATTGCACCACTTAAGCCTAATGACAAATAGTGGCACTTAAAAAGCGTTTTGTGTTCATCAATACACCCTAATCAAAAATAGTAATTTGGTGTTGTTCGCGTGTTAAATTAGGTTTTGATTAATGGCTTTTATAACGGCCTGAGTGCGGTCTTTTACCTCTAATTTAGCAAGGATTTGTGACACATGATTACGAATAGTCCCCTCAGAGTTATCTAACTTTTTGGCAATCACTTTGTTCGACATGCCTAAAGACAAACACTGCAATACGGTTTGTTCTTTGCCTGTTAAGCAGAGCTGAGGGCTTAGTTGCTTTTTGAGTAAAAAATCAGTCACCGCACTTTGCAATACTCGCTCACCTGCAACGACCTGCTTGATAGCGCTAATGAGCTCTTCAAGTTCAATGTTTTTAAGCACATAGCCACGAGCACCTAGATTAAGGGCTTTGACTAATACATCACAATCTTCAAATGTGGTGATGATCAGCACAGGGGTTTTATCACCCTTTTCACGCATTTTTTGCAGCACGCCGAGCCCATCTAAATTCGGCATTCTCATATCGAGTAAAGCAATGTCAAAACTATGCTCAGCTAATAGTGCAAGCGCTTGTAAGCCATCTTCAGCTTGGGCTTCGATATTAATGGCGCTATCGAGGTTGAGTAAATTAGCGAGGCCTAAACGAACTAAGGTCTGATCTTCAACTAGTAGGCACTTTATCATGGCTTTTTTCTTCTAAATTTAGTGGTAGTGTCATGGTATTGATCAGTGTTTCTTGCTCAAGTTGTTGTGAGAATTCACCGCCAAATTGTGCCATTCGCTCATTTAATCCTGCTAATCCGTTCCCTTGTTTTGGTAAATGGGTCTCTGGTTGATTGTGATACGCTTTTGCAATTAACAGCGGCTGTTGGCCAACGTGGGAGACATTTACATGCAAAGTAAAATGGTTTGCTTGGGTATGTTTAAGGGTGTTGCTGATCATCTCTTGGGTAAACCGCAATACACACAGGGCAAAGTCTTGCGGGAGCTGCTCTGTCTCCTTACTTAGTTGGAGATCACAGTGTAAATTAGGTGTTAGTTCGCAAATGGCCTCAAGAGCTTGCTTAAGTATCGTTTTGTCATTGCGCTGAGTGGAAACGATTTCGCGCACCTCTGCCAATACTTCTTGGCTAAGTTGGTGGCAAAGAGAGAGGGTTTCAACGGTGGCTTCATTTGCAGCTCTTTTAGCAAAATCTAAATTAATGCTGAGCGCGGTAAGCTTATGGCCGAGTGAATCATGGAGCTCGCGTGATATATTTTGTCGCTCTTGCGCTGCATGCATCGCCCCCATCATGTGTTGGGTGGCTTTTAACTCTTTGTAGTTTTGGCGGGATTGGTAATGTGTATTTAAACTTTCGACAATCCGGCGACTGACAAACCAATTCATCAAGCAAAAGAAAAACCAAATTGTAAACGTGATCCAAGGAATGCCATTTTCCCAGCGCGCATAATGCGTTAAACCATACACCAGCATGGCGGCCACAACACAAGCCAGTATTTTAGGAAGCGAAAAATGAGGACTAAAAACCGCGGTAAACATCACTAGGTGGATAAAAACTAAGGATGTTGAACTCAGTTGTATCATTGCCAAAATAAGCAGGAAATAGCCAAGCGCTACGCCGTGAACAAATTTGTTGGGCTGTTTTAACACATACAGCAAAATAGCTAAAATGGAACCACTTACTATGATTTGCAAATATAGCGCTAATTCTGAGTTGGCATAATAGGCACACGCCGATGTCACCCCAAGCCACGATGCCAATGTTGAGAAATGCCAATCGGTTGTATGTCGTATAGTTGATTCCATTACTGTGGCCATATTTTTTTAGCAATTATTGCAGAACTCGCGTTGTAAAAACAGTGACATCTGTCATAGCTCGGTCTATGAGCTTTGTGACTAGTGCCATGAAACCTCATTCATTTATGCTTGATTAATAAAAGTTAGTTGGGCACATTAATGAATAAAGACAGTCGATTACACTACATTGATAATTTACGCAGCCTCGCGCTATTGCTCGGCATCGTATTTCATGCCGCTTTAGCCTACAGTCCGTTCTTCAGCAATATTTGGTTTACGGCAGACCCAAGCACACATGGTCTATTTGATTATATTACGCATACGCTGCACTTATTTCGGATGCCGTTATTTTTTATTATTGCAGGGTTTTGCAGTGCACTTTTGATAGATAAATCGAGCAACGCGCGCTTTTTACATCATCGCAGTAAGCATATTCTACTACCTTTTATTGTATTTTTACCGTTAAGCTTTGCCGTTTACTACCATGCCTTGAGTTTTGGAGCCGGTATAGCTAATCCAATACCGCCGATTTTTGCTGTGTTTAAAGTTATTAAAGAGCCTGTTGTTAGCACTATGCACTTATGGTTTTTGTGGAACTTATTCCAGTTTTGCTTAATTCACTGGTTGTTGAAAACAACTAACTTATTAGGCAATAAATTCGATGCGCTTAGCGCTCACCCTTTATTTATGTGGGTTGTACTTCCCATCGTGTTAACGTTTTCATTAATGGGGCAATCTATTCCATTTCCTGCTCCTGATAAACTCACGCCACAGTTATGGTCGTATGGTTTTTACGGCAGTTTTTATTGGTTGGGAGTGGGGCTTAATAAAAAACAGCAGCTCATTTGGTCATATCATAAGTACTTATGGCCTCTTATTTTGGGTGTTGCACTATCACTGACTGGTTATTTTTCTTTATTACCAGCCGCGCCAAGCTTAGATGACGTGATTGCCGCCGCAACTACGGGGTATTTTGCCGCAGCGGGAGAGCTACATGTATTGCATGTTTTATCACAAGGACTGAGTGTTATTTTGTTAACCGCCATAACGTTTTTACTTGGGCATCGTTTTTTAAATCACCAAAGTAAGCTCAGTCGCAGCATCTCAAATGCATCATATTGGATTTATTTAATACATGTGCCAGTGCTGATTTATATTCAGATGCCATTGATTAATACTAATTGGCCAGTTTTAGTAAAGTTTATAGTTAGCGTGGTGGTTACATTACTTATTGGTCAAGTAAGTTATTTATTATTAGTTAAAAATACGTGGTTGGGCGCACTACTTAACGGTAGGCAAACCAAGAGAAAGGTAATACAGTCAGCTTAAATGTCGTCACTTGCTAATGACTTAAAAGTAGCACTACATAAAGGAATACTATTATGCATGCAATAACAATCAAATCGACCATCGCCACGATTCAACAGGGGGCAATCAAAGCCGACGGCAAATTTTGGCTAACCAACACCGATATTCATTTTGCGCCGTTGAATGCACAATTTGGGTTAGGGCCTTATATGTTTGCACGGTGTGAAATTGTAAAAGTGAGTAAGTGCTCTGGTAAAGTTGCGGGTATTTTGCCTTATACACATGATGCAATTGAAATCGTATTAAAAGATGGTAATAAATATCAATTCATTGTCTCGAATCCAATTGAGTGGGTTAAATTAATTAACCAATAGTTTAAAGTACAAACGCTGGTAGTCCATAAAAGTAACTATTGTTTTAATGTACCTAATAATGCACGATAAAACATGTCACTATTTTATTGGGTATAGAGTAAGCACATGGATTTGATAAATACGCTTTTGCTTAAGCTGTGTTTGGGTAAAAAAGCCGAACCCCTCGTCGTTTTAGGGAAAAACTATCAAACAACAATGACGCGGTAGTTAAGTCGCTTGAGTTATATTGTTTTTCGCCTGATGCGTATTTCGACGATATTAGTGAGTTTGAGAAAGACAATTGTTTTATTGAATCTGTAGATGATATAACCTCTGTTGATGCATTAGTGAGAGCGCTGAGTAGTGCAAATGCCGTTGTTTGTGTCGTGAGCCTTTGCTTGTTTTGCCAATACTACAAAAGCTCACGCCCAGTCGTTTTGAAAAAGCCAACGAGGGTCAAATCCTGAGGGATCCCCACAATTGCTAATGAGCTACAAGCACTCACGGCAATCCTTATTTAATTGCTTGAGTGCTTCTAAAAAAGTTTTCAGTTTTATTTTATAACCAAATTTTTCGAAGTATTGCGTCCCCAAACTAAAGCTAGACAGCACGTTTCTATCCTTTATCGTATTCGCCTGAAAGCTTCTATGCACATTCAATATTTTTGCCGTTAAACCTGCTAGCCAAAGGATAAAATTAGCAATTAATGCAATCAATAATGCGATATTCAAGCGGCCTTTTTCATAGCTACGACAATGACGTAAGTTCAAACCATTACTCGTGTTTTTTAAGTCTCGAAAGGACTCTTCTATCTGCATTCGCTGGCTGTAAATTTTAACCATATCTTGCGCTGAATAATTAATATTGCACAGTGAGGTAAATAATAACCATGGCTCCGTGGCGCCTTTAGCATGTTTCAAGCTTACGCTGCAGCGAATCGTTTTTCCTCGAAGATTTTTCTTTTTTCTTTGTTTAGGCTTTGATTTAAACAAGTAAAAGTGACCACTCAATGAATTGGCTTTAGCGAGTTGTGTTTCAAATAGATAAGCGGGTTTTGCTGTCGCTTTAGAATAAAGTGTTTTTACTGGTGACCAACACGTATCATCTTCTGGCTTTTGATATTGTGTTTGATGCCTCACTCTGCCTAAAAAATCCCAACCAAATTTAAGCACTAATTTAAACCAAGGGTTACGAAATCCTGCATCGGTAACGATGATCGGCTTGCAATCAGAAGGTAATATTGATTTAAGTGTTTTGAGGAAATCCTTATGCACGCTTTGCTTCATGTATTCACATTCACGAAAGCTTTGCTCATAGATTGTCATTGCTCGACCTTTAACTGGCACTGCTGCTCGTAATAAATGAAACTCGCCACAAGGTGTTAACCCAGACCAATCAATCGTCACACATGGGCGTCTAATTTGACCTATAACGCGGCGAGTAATTTCTTGGTAATAATGGTAGCGAGAATGCTGGACGCGAGGGTTGCCAAATAACCTATCTATTCGTTTAATATTGTGTTTAACCTTCGCGTTGCTCTTTAATTTTCGCCCTAAAGCAGCAATGGATAAGAACTTATGTTGGCAGAGTGTTTCTACAGCTTTCATTAATGTGCAGTGGTTACGCTTATCAATAATACCCGCTGTGTTAGAAAAAGTTTTATGTAATAATTTACCCAAGTGCATAGTCGATTTACTCTGTAATTTCTTTGGTCGGAAAAAACATATAAGATCAAAATTGGCTGTGCACTTCAACTGTTTTTTAAGCTACTTTATTGATTTATAGTATCAAATTGTGGGGATTCGTCAGGGTCAAATCTTTTCTTAAGACATCAAACTTTTGACTGACTGCTTATCGCTCTAAGTCGAACTTAATTACAGTTTCAAAACAGGCGTTAATTGACCGTTTTTAGTTCGTCAGCTATGACATCCTTAATCCATTCACTATAATTGGAGATTCTCACTTGATATGCAGTTGTACCATATAACCCACCCTTAAAGTCAGAAATATCGCCATGCGCCAGTTGCCAACTTGAAAGCCCTACAAGAAAGGGCTTACCACCTTGATAAATGACAGAGGCTCCACCACTATCACCTGAACCGTGCATCCCCTCTAGAGGTAATCCATTAGTTGGCTTATCGAACTTGAATGTCAGCCAATTAGTTTCTGCATTTTCAATAATATTTTGGAAGTGATTCAGCTGTTTCAAAGATTTAGTATCAGACTCTTCGCCAATAAGCCCATTACCTGTAGCACCTTTACCAAAAACTGTAACTGTTTTGCCTTGTTCTTTTATATTTGTGTAAAGAGCAATCGGTAATACATCGTTCACAGGTGAAGATAATTTAATTAATGCAATATCACTTCTTGCTTTAAAAAAGCTCATTAAAGGCGCTAAATTTCCTTTCAACAAAATTTCGCTAGGCTTTTCAAATTCAGGATGTATGTACACTTTTTTAATTTGATATGTATTTGATCCAATCCTTAAACTTTTACCAATATAATTATAAAAAATGGTATGTGCGACAGTTACAACCCAACTCGGGTTGATTAAAGCGCCATGTCCCTCATGGGGCATATCTACTAAGAAGTCAGGAGCTTCTTTCAACACATAATTCTCAGGGGGAATATCATGCCTTTTCACAACAGCGAGACAACTAATAGAAAAGACAAACAGAAAAATGAAAAAACAAGTTTTCATAGTGCGCCCATGTTTTTTATGAATGCTTTACAAGCTACCTTGTAAGCTAGTAGAAAACAACTGATTAGACCGTCTGCAATTCGCTCAAAGCTGTCTATTTTTGATTGCTACCTTACTCTTTTTACATGGCCGTTAAATAGGCCATGCGAGAAAAAACTCTAATCTTTATTATTCGCCTACAAAAGAAAAAAGGGGGACTTCCACGGAATACCTAATAAATAAGACTAGAGAGGCTGTGTAACGTTAGCCTTAAACGTGCCAGTTACCCACAGAGTAAGCTTTTTACCGTTTTTTTTGCGCTTTTTTAACCCACATGGCCTTCGCTGTTGGGTTAATGCGGCAGATTAGCGTTCTGATTGCCTTTATTTGCATGTGCCATAGTCCTATCACCTCAAAAACGATTATGTCGAGTACCACGTCAAGAGCGCCATATCTTAGTACAAATATGTCAACTTATTACTGCAAACAACAATTATTTATAAATCGAATTTTAAATAATTCGCTTTAATTTAACCTGAACTCTGGTTAACTTTCCCGCTACCAACTAACACCAGTCACGCTTTTTATATCTAAATAACCTGAACTCTGGATAATAAATCCATCTCGAGCAGCTATTTTCAGCGCTAACTGCGTTAAATTTACTTGCAATAGGCCCGCTATTGACGCGTAAATTTGCCTTGTTTTCATTGAGAATCTCTGGTTAGAGAAAATAAATTTAAATATCACAATAATTCAATACGTTAGGAAATCTCTTAACCTGAGTTCAGGTTAAATAGTAAAAATATATGCTCATTAAAAATTAACCTCTATAATGAAAAGGATAAGTAAATATTTAATTAAAATTAGGGTTTAAAAATGTTTGTTTTAAGTAAAACGTATTCATCAGTTAAAAATAAAAATGACGAATTAAAAGAAGAAATTGAGTCTTTACGTACCAAAAACACCTCTTTAATGAATGAAAATAATTTATTAAAGAAAGAGCTAAACAGCCCTATCAATACTCCAGAACAAGAGTTCACGCACTCTTTACTTTGCAGTTCAATCAATGGTGTGAGCCAGATTGAAGATATAAGACAAACTGTTCTTGGCTCTTATTCTAAAATAGATGAAGAAAATAAAGTAAGTGATAAGATTAACTCCCTCCTTGAAAAATCTAATGGCTCACTAAACCATATTGTCAAAGAAATGGATTTGATGACCAATAAAATGGGCAGTATGACTGAGAATATTTCTGGCTTAGCAAGTATGGCCGGAACAATTAGTACGTTTGTTTCGACAATCAGTAAAATTTCAGATCAAACAAACTTACTTGCACTTAATGCCGCAATTGAGGCTGCTCGTGCTGGCGAAGCCGGTAGAGGATTCAGCGTGGTTGCAGACGAAGTAAGGGTGTTGGCTACAAATACCAATAAATCAGCGCAAGAAGTTGCTGATTTAGTGAACGAAATTATTAATAAAACCAATGAAACGGTTGTATCTGTAGAAGGCATAAAAGAAAACAGCTCACATTTAAGCACTAATTTTGGATCTCTGAACAATGATTACTCAGCGATTATCGAATTTTGTAACAATATGAAAAATACAATTTCTCAAGCTGCCACGTTATCGTTCATACAAACGGTTAAACTTGATCATATTGTTTGGAAAGGTGACGTTTATGCCGTTGCAAATGGGCAAAGTAATAAGTCTGTTGATGACTTTAGCGATCATAAAATGTGTCGACTTGGTAAATGGTATAACTCAGAACAATCAGCTGGATTTAAAAATTCAAATGCATTTAAGCAGTTAGAATCCCCACATAGCGAAGTGCATAAAAATGGAGTTGAAGCATTACGACTGATTAAAAATGGCGATAAAGCGACTGCTATTAAACACATACATAAAATGGAAGCCGCCAGTGAGCGTGTAATGCATTTACTTGATGAAATTGGCTAGCTTTTTATTAAAAACTTTGCAACTGCTCTATTAACCAACGGTGTATTGGGCTGTTGTTAGTTCGAGGATGCCACGCTGCTATTACTTTAAAAGTAGGTGGTAGCGCCTCAATATCTAACTGTTTAACCTTACTATTTGGCAACAGCCTCGATGGATAAAATGCCAACATATCAGTAGTGTGAAGAATGTCGGGAACCGCTGAAAAACTCGGTACCGACATAACTATGTTTCGCTTTAACCCTTTATTAGCAAACCATTGATCGTGCGAACCTCGTAAGTTAGCGCGCGAAGGCGATACCACCAGCTGTGGATGCGCTGCAATTTTCGCAAGTGTTAGTTGCTCTTCCCCTAGATCATTTTCACAACCAGTAATACACAAGTGCTGCTCTTCAAGTAAAGTTACATACGCTAAATTATCTGGAATAAATTCAGGAAAACTGATGAGCAAATCAAGCTCGCCTGCTGTTATTAGCTGATTAACATTATCAGATGCAAAGTCTCGAACAATAAGCTTTAAACCAGGTGCCTCACGTCTTGTTATATTAAAAAGCTGAGGAAGCAGTGCTTGAGTGGCATAATCGGTAGCACTGATAGTAAACACACCTTTGTACGTTTGTGGTGTAAATAATTCAGGCTCTAATAGGGTTTCTAACTGTTTTAGTATATGAATGATAGGTTGCTGCATAGAGAGTGCTTTAGGCGTCGGCACCATGCTATTGCCTTGGCGTATAAACAAGCGATCATCAAATAAGTCTCGTAATTTACGCAACTGCTCACTTATAGCTTGCTGAGTTAAGCCCATTTTACGTGCTACTTGCGAAAGGTTTTTTAAATCCAGTAATGCGTTAAGCACTCTGAGCTGTTTAATATCGAGCCGACTAATACCATTCATAATTGTATCTAAAACAAAAAGGTGTTGTTTCAAATTGTATCTTTAAAACTCTAAACTTACCAACATTGCTTAAACAGCTAAGCATCAAAATATTTTGCCTTGTAAATTATAGTAAGCCACTAAGTTTGCTTTAAGAGAGAGTTTTAATGAACAACCCTATTTCAGATACCAGTACGTTATTTTCATCAGTAGAATTTGGCCCTTTCACGCTTAAAAACCGTATTGTAATGCCTCCACTGACACGTTCTCGAAGTACTCAGCCAGGTAATATTCCTAACGATTTAATGGCCAGCTATTATGCACAACGTACTTCAGCAGGCTTTATGGTTACTGAAGGCACCCAAATAGAACCACGAGGTCAAGGTTATGCATGGACCCCTGGCCTACATTCACAAGCACAAATTGAAGGCTGGAAAAAAGTAACGCAAGCCGTACATGCAAAAGGCGGCATTATTTTTGCTCAGCTTTGGCATGTAGGCCGTGTTTCACATACCACGTTGCAACCTAATGCAGATAAACCTGTGGGTCCTTCAAATATTACTGCAGACAACGTAAAAGTATTTATTGAAACGGCACCTGGTGAGGGCGCATTAGCCGATCCAAGTGAACCTCGCGCATTAAGTACTGCTGAGGTAGGTGAGCTTATAAATATGTACGCTCAAGCAGCACGTAATGCGCTTGAAGCCGGTTTTGATGGTGTTGAACTACATTGCGCTAACGGGTATTTAGTTAACCAATTTATTTCTGAACACACCAACAACCGTGATGATCAATATGGTGGAACGCTTACTAACCGTTTACGCTTTTTAAAAGAGATTGTTGCAGCAGTTAGTGACGTAGTTGGCGCTGATCGTTTGGGTGTGCGTTTTGCCCCATTATTTGCAAGTACAGATGAAGACCGTGTGTATTTAGGACTTGTAGAATCAGACCCTCATCACACCTACGTAGAAGCCGTAAAAGTGCTTGAACAAGCTGGTATTGCTTACTTATCAATTGCTGAAGCTGATTGGGATAACGCCCCCGATTTGCCAGAGCAATTTTATAAAGCCGTTAGAGCTGAGTTTTCTGGGCGAATTATTTATGCTGGTAAATACACCGTCGAAAAAGCAATTCGTATTTTAGGCAAAGGCTACGGTGATTTATTTGCATTTGGCCGCCCATTTATAGCTAACCCTGATTTACCAGAGCGTATCGCTAATAATTGGCCTCTTAACGAAGCCGATGCGGCCACTATGTATGGTGGCACCGAGCTTGGGTATAGCGATTATCCGTTCTACGAAAAATAGTTAATTTAATTAAGCTGAACTCTGGTTAAGAGATTTACTAACATATTGAATTATTTTGATATTTAAATTTATTTTCTCTAGCCAGAGATTTTCAGTGAAAACAAGGCGAACTTACGCGTCAATAGCTAGCCTATTGCAAGTAAATTCAACGTAGTTAGCGCTGAAAATAGCTGCTCGCGATAGATTTATTATCCAGAGTTCAGGTTAAATAGCTATTTAGCTATAGAAACATCAATAGTTGTAAAAATAAAAGCGATAAATATCAACCCGAGCAATGTGCTTTAACCATTACCCAATCACTTCTATTAACCATCTAATAATGACCATTAATATACTTATTAGTAAATAAGCAGCGAATGCCATAATAGCAGTAAGAAGAGGAATACCATCGCGCTTTAGCTTTGTATATAAAGTGAGTAAAAGAAAATAAGCACCCCAAATAGCAAAATAAACGACAAAATAATAAAAATAGTTACCTGTAAAAAGTAAAACAAAGGGAATATAAACAGTTAAAACAAAAGGAAATAACATGATAAAAAGAGTCAGTACGTATGCGCTTGTTTCATAAATTAACACTAGTGACTTTATTACATCACTTCGTTGAGCTAATTTTCGACGGTATTCGTTATTATTTTGCTGAATTGACTCATCTAAAGATATATTCAATTTTTTCTGTTTATTAGAAATATTTTTATCTCTAATTTTTTCTCTTTTTACAAAAAAATACTCATCTATCGAAGCAAGTAAAGTTAATAATGCTAATAATAAAAATGCATAGTAGCCATACTCAGGCCTTAATAATGATAACAACATTTAAATTCCTTTTTATAACTTACTGTATTACTTTAAGCTTACTAATAATGTGTTGTACACACGTACTTTTATCTACAACCCATAATCCGTAACTAATTGGTAGTATCTCAATGTTAGCGCGGCTAAATAATTTATAGGTATCGAGCTCAAAAAAATCAGCCCATGGCCCTGGAAAACCAATTAAATTAATCGCAAGATATCGACCATTATAACGGCAAAGAATATCAACATCCGTTCCGGCTATCGTGTAACCAGCCCACGTTTCTATTTTTAAACTAGTTAATTTGCAAATAACGCTTCGCTGAAATTTATCAATATCGGAGGTTACATTGTGAGTTGCTTCAAACTGCGTTATTGAACTTATATAGCGTCTTAGTAAATAATACTCTGGCAATTGCGTTTCATCTATTGATAAAAATACACATTGTTTTTGCCTTGCTCGTGTAATACACACATTAAATACATCTGCTTTATTAATATAAGCCGCAGCTCTTTTAGCGTTATTATCTAGCGCAAAAGAGATGAGCATAATATCTCGCTCCTCGCCTTGAAAACCAAATGGAGTGGCAGATCTCAGTTTATGCTTTATTATCTCAGCTTCATTAAAGTGAGTTTCTATCTCTTTGGTAATATAATCAGCTTGGCTTCTAAAAGGTGAAACAACCCCAATGCTATGGCTGATCCCTGCGCTTTTATCATCAGTAATTTGTTGCTTAATCGTGTTTATAATACTGCTCGCCTCAAGATGATTAATACCTGAACTATCTCGAGTTCCATTAACGCGTTGTACCAGTAAGTTACCCGTACTTGTACAGGGCCTGTGCTGCATTATTTTTAACTTTGATTGATAAAAATGCTCGTTACTAAAATTAATTAATTCAGGCTTGCTTCTAAAGTGTTCATCTAAAAATGCCAGTTGTTTATTATCGTTTAATGCATTTAAGGTTAGATCTAAAATAGAGTTATCACGATAGCTCATAACGCCTTTATCGCTAAAGCTCACATTATTCTTAGACATAAGCTGGGCTTCTTTGTTTTTTGCCAAAAAAGAGTAATGTCTTAACTGCTTAGTATCACCGACAATAATCGCTCTTTTTGCGCGATAAAGTGCAGGTAAACAACTACTGATATTACATTGTGTCGCTTCGTCAATAATAACTAAGTCGAACATTTCGGCTTTTAACGGTAGTACTCTATACAAGGTATTTAAACTTACGAGCCACACCGGAAAAGCCGATAATAAAGCCTCGTATTCTATATTATCAAAAAGCTCAAACTGTCTTTTAGATGTGCGACTACGAATAGCTTGGTTAAATGCGTTTAACGATTTACGCTGAGTATCAATTAGCGCTTTAAGGTTTTTATTTTTTAACGCGCTTAAATAACTACTCGCCAGCTTTTCTCTTTTAATTTGCTGCGTATTTATTTGCTCTAACGAAGACCATTGCTTTGCTAATTTTTGAATACCGCGTCGCGCAAACCGAATATATAAATCTGTAAGCCATTTGATCTCTTTTTCTTCGAGATTTTTGAGCCTATTCCCTCTGATTATTGCTCGTTGACAGAATTGGCTAAAACGTAACTCTAATTCATTTAATGAGGTATTTAGCTTGTTTAGTTCAGACTCAATAAACACAGAGTTGTCGTGTTCGTCAGCTAAATATCCTGCTAATAAATCAGCAATATAATCTTTTAACTTTTTTAAGAATTCTTTTTGTCCGGCGCGTATAGATACGTCGCTTAGCCCAAAGTTTTCATCAAGCTTATCGGCTATTACATCCAGTGCGGGATTATTGTTTGCTACAATAAGCACCGACTCTCCTCGAGCCATATGTTCGGCTGCAATAGCTGCAATGGTGTAGCTTTTCCCCGTACCTGGCGGCCCAGAAACACAGCCTAAATTAATATTTGCAGCAATTGAGATAACTTTCTTTTGCGCAGCTGATAATAACCCAGGCAAATAATCGTACTTTAGGTTTTTATTTTTAATTGAAGGCTTTACAGTGTCAATTAAACCGTTAATAGGCGGTGATAGTTTATCTGATTCAATGATTTCTTCTAGCTCATGCAGCACACCCCGGCTACTATTTGAGCGCTCGACAAAAACCAGCATAGAAGCGGGTAAAAGTGTTGGGATTTTACTTTTTAAGGCTTTTTTGATTTCGTCAGAATCAGCAAGCTCAGGATAGTTTAAAAGCTCAAATAGGTTTAGCGCTATCGGGCTTTCTTTTAATAATGAAGTCCAAAAATAAGCTGACTGAATATCAGCCGTTTCATCAATACTTGTAAGCTTGTTAACCTGTGGTATTAATAGTTGAGTTAATGATTCATTTACATCCGGTTGAGCATCATTAAGAGAAAAATAATAGTCATCCTGATCTTTTTCAATAATCGCCTCATTAAATAAAATAGGCGTAACAACGTGTTTTAACTCCCCCCTAACCTCAAGATTACCAACTAATATAAAGCGAGCATAAAGTAATACCCGTTCTCGCTGATAGACTTCTACACGCTTCATCATTTGCTCAGCAAATTCTGCAGGAATTGGAAGACGTGGTAAAAACCCTGAACCTAAATCATCTCGGCCTTCAAGAACAAGGCGATCCTCTTTTTTTAATTTATTTAGATTCCATAAATTTAAATCCGCGCTATCTTCTTTATAGCAATCGCGATAATACGACAGGACGTTTTTACTACTCAAAATTTAATTCCATTTAAAGTTAGACACTTAAATTACGTTCAAAATTTACAATATCAACGCCGGCTTTTACTTTATATAACTGCGCTAAGCGCCCGCCAGATTTAACTTTTTCATCTAGTGTTTCAAACATATCAGCAGCCTCAATACGTCTAATTATACTTTTACGCTGAACAGGTTTACCTATAATAGTTTCAATTACTGACTTCAATTGCCCTACGGTAAAATGCTCTGGCAAACAATAAACAGGTGCCATTGAATACAATGCTTTTTGCTTTAAACGATCTTTAGCTTGCTCAATAATATACTTATGATCAAAAGCCACTGGTAAATCACTAACTTTTTCAACATCAATCCACTTTGCATCATCAACTGTTTCTATGTGGGTTGATACTTGCGCCTCTGCAATTAAAGCAAAATAAACTAAAGTGACACTAAATCCTCTAGGATCACGATTAATGCCTGAGTATGTTTGTAATTGCTCTAAATATTGAGGCGCCACACTGGTTTTTTCTTTAAGCTTTCTAAGCGCCGTCATACTCACGCTATCGTCAATGTCTATATCAACAAATCCACCAGGAAGTCCCCATCGCCCAGCAAAAGGTTCGTTCGCACGCTTAACCATGAGCACTTTTAGAGCACCGTTTTTAACAGTAAACAGCACACTATCAACTGTAAATAATGGGTTTTTGTATTCAGTAATATCGTAATGATTAGTCATTGCATGCCCATGCAAAGTTAATGTCTTAATGACACAATAAATCAAACATATCTCAATTTCAACCTACAGTACAATTACAAACATACAATTTGCTCAGTGATTTAGTTTAAAAAATAGCTTGATTACTATAGGTACATTTGATAATTTAATTGTGTCGCTAGGACACAAACATTGAAAGGACAAAAAATGAAAGTATTTAGCTATAACTCAACAGGAAGTAAATCGTTAGTTGATTATGATAATTTCACTTTTTCTGGTGGTGAAGAGCATGTCAGATTTAACGCCGCTAATTTTTCAGACTCTATAAAAATAGAGATTTTTGAACGACTAACCAACTCTTCAAAAATGGTTAGATTAATGATTGCTGTCGATGCGTTAAAAAGATTAACAAATGACAGTACGCCTATCGAACTTGTTATTCCCTACTTTCCTTATGCACGCCAAGACCGTGTATGCGTTGAAGGAGAAGCTTTAGGCGCTGCTGTTATGGCTAACTTTATTAATAGCTTAAATTTTTCAAAGGTTACTATTTGGGATGCCCATAGCGATGTATCCCCAGCTTTAATTAATAAAGTAACCAATGTTGAACAAATTTTGTTACTTGAGCGCTCTGAAGAGCTAAGCCAAAGACTCTTGCAAGGCGAATTAACACTCATCTCTCCAGATGCAGGAGCAAGTAAAAAAACCATTAAAATTTCAGAAAAGTTCAATGGCGTACCTGAGGTTATTCAAGCTCAAAAAGTGAGAAACTTAAAAACAGGCGAAATAATCAAAACCGAAATTATTGGCGATGTTAAAGGTAAAAGCGTGCTTATTGCCGATGATATTTGTGACGGCGGCAGAACCTTTATCGAACTGGCCAAGGTACTAAAAAGTAATGGCGCTGTTGAAGTTTCTCTTTTTATTACTCACGGTATTTTTTCAAAGGGGCTTGATGTTTTTGAGGGCCTGATAGAGCGTATTTATACAACAGATTCATTTAAACCGGCTAATGAGTTTAAAAATAGTAACACCATTAGTTTACAAATAATTGAGATGTAAGGAAAACACCATGACTATAATAGCTGCAAGTATGCAAAAAGACGTTTACAAAGAATTCCATAGCCGCGCTTATCATCCTGACGTAAGTGAAGTATATGCAAACTTCACATCAAGAAGCGGAAAACTTAGCAACATAGAAAATAACGATAAAGTTGCGTTTGTTGGCCTTCAATACTTTATTAAAAGTTATCTTTTAGAAGAATGGAGTGAGTTTTTTAAAGCTGATAAAGCAACCGCAGTCGCTAATCACAAGCGTATTATGAGCTCAATGCTTGGCTATACAGTTGATGTAAAATATTTAGAAGACTTACACGATTTAGGTTACTTGCCACTAAAAATTAAAGCATTACCGGAGGGAACGCTAGTCCCTTATTTAGTACCTCCTATGACGATAGTAAATACTAAAGCTGGCTTTCAATGGTTAACAAATATGATTGAAACAGTATTGAGCTGCGAAAACTGGCCAATACAAACCAGTACGACAACTTCTGTCGCATATTTAAAAGTATTCAAAGAATTTGCACAAAAAACAGGAATGCCTATGGAATTTGTGCCGTTTCAAGGCCATGACTTTAGCTTTAGAGGTATGTTTGGCAAACACGCTGCGGCAATGAGTGGCTTTGGTCATTTAGCATCAGGACTGGTAGGTACAGATACCATTCCCGCTGTTTTATTTGCAGAAAAATATTACGGAGCAAATGTAGATAACGAGCTCGTTGGCTGCTCTGTAGATGCAACTGAACACTCGGTTACCTGCTCATGGATTATGGAAGGTGAAATAGAGTTTTTTAAGTACTTAATGAAAGAGCAATCACCAAAAGGGATTTTAAGTGTTGTATCTGACACATGGGATTTTTGGACGTTAGTAACTGATTATCTACCTCAGTTAAAAAGCGAAATTATGGCGCGCGATGGCACCTTAGTTATACGTCCCGACTCGGGCGACCCTGTTAAAGTATTAACGGGTTACAAGGTTTCACCTATCTCTGATTACAGTGAGTTATTTGAAACACAAAAAGAAGCTGAAAAAGAGACTATTCAAAATGGCTTTGAGGCATATCGCTTTAATGGCCAATACTTTGGATTTGAAGATAACAACACGATTGAACTGATGGAATGTGAAGTTAAAGGACTTATAGAGTGCCTATGGGATATATTTGGCGGCACAACAACATCAAAAGGTTATAAACTGCTTGATGATCATATTGGCGCTATTTACGGCGACGCTATAACACTAACCCGCCAACGCCAAATTTTACAACGCCTCATGGATAAAGGGTTTGCATCAAAAGTAGTGCTTGGTATTGGCTCTTACAGCTACCAATATGTAACACGTGATACGCATGGCTCTGCCGTAAAAGCAACGAGCGTAGTTAAAGCTGGTGAACGTTTGGCTATTTTTAAAGATCCAAAAACTGATTCAAAGAAAAAGTCAGCTAAAGGGCTTTTAAAAATCGACAGAGTAAACGGCGAACTCACTTTGTTTGATGACGTAAGCGAGCAAGAAGAAGCGCAAGGTTTATTAGAGGTCGTTTTTGAAAACGGCAAAATAGTGAAAGAAACCACACTAAGCGAAATAAGAAGCTTAGTAGATCAACAAATTTAACTCTTATTAACGAGAAAAAAGCCGCTGTAGTGATACAGCGGTTTTCAATTGTGGATTGTTGGTATTTAAAATTTAAATTTGGCAAAAATGATAATTATCACTAATTAACCTGAACTCTGGTTAAGAGATTTACTAACGTATTGAATTATGCTGATATTTAAATTTATTTTCTCTAGCCAGAGATTTTCTGTGAAAACAAGGCGAATTTACGCGTCAACAGCGGGCCTATTGCAAATAAATTCAACGCAGTTAGCGCTGAAAATAGCGGCTTGAGATAGATTTATTATCCAGCGTTCAGGTTAATTACTCAAATAAGACTAAAACTTGATCTAGATAAAGTGCAATGAAAGTAAATGGAACTAAAATAATACTGACTAAATAATGACTACAAGGTATAAAAATGAACCAAATAGTTTCAGATCTAATGACGTCAGATCCATTGGCAGTAAGTGCAGATCACACCTTGCATGATGCACATAACCTGATGAAAGAAAAAAATATTCGCCATATTCCTGTAATTAATGGAAATGGTGAACTAGTTGGTATGCTGACCCAAAAAATCATGATAGCCAAAGTAATGGGTATTTTAACAACCTACGGCGAAAATGCGCTTATGCGCAAAGAAAAGCAAACAAAAGTAGAAGATATCATGGTTACCGACTTTGTAAGCGTAACACCTACGCAACCACTGCGTGATGTTGTCACTTTTTTTGTTGAAAATAGACACGGCTGCATGCCGGTAATTGATGAACAAAATAAATTAGTCGGCATCTTAACATCATCAGATTTTGTAAGACTTGCAGCAGCCCTATTATCTTAACGAAACCATACTCAATGTGCGCTAGTAAACATTTACAGAAAATGGCGCACTAAATATGACTTATTTTTCAAATAAATCATATTTACTTTAACTAGGGCGTGTTGACCTTTGTGGATTGAAATTTGTTCAATCTAGGGGCGATTTAATCGCGGCGCGAGGTTTGTAACCTAGTGGGCTAAGTAAAAACCGAGCAACAAAGAGTTAATCGCCCCTAGAAAGAACCCAAAGGGCAGCGCATGTTTGGTATCTATGCTGCGTTATCGCCTATTTATGGGGAACAACCACACATCACAGGCTCTGTCTTGCCTAAATATCAAACGTACTGCTGCAAAATCAATCACGAAAGGTCAACACGCCCTAGAGCGTGTTGACCTTTGTGGATTAAAATTTGTTCTTCCTAGGAGAAGCGTCTGTATGGCATTAATGTTGCCTTATCGCCTATTTATGGGGAATAACCACACACCATAGGCTCTACCTTGCCTAAAAACCAAGCAGACTGCTGCAAATTCAACCTTAAAAGGTCAACAGACCCTAATAAAAACCAGTAGCCTTTTGTTACGATATTAATTTATCGCTCCTTGTATTTAGCCTATAAAATAAATAGCAGCTAAAGAATAAATAAGGTTTGCCGATAATAAAGGTACAATTATGTAAAAATAGATGCACGAAACATAACAAGCATCTATCGACACTTATTTTATTTTTTAACATGGTAAATATTATGGAAAATATGCGGATTTCAAATACAGCGCCTAATATCGATTTATACACTAAAGGGCTCGCATCATCGAACAAGTCACCCCAGCAATTACTGGCACAAAAATCAGTAACCGCAAGTTCCCAAGTTAATATATCAGCAGAGGGGCAAGATAAGCTCAGACAAGAAACGTCGGCTGATGAAAAACAGGTAAGTTCGTTAAGTGCTCAAGAATCAATTGAAAATGATAAAGATAAGTTAGGTGGAAATATAATTAAGCAACTTAACGACAAAGACGCAGAAGCTGTGAGCGAAGGTGAAAGCACTGAGCCAAAAACACCTATTGATGAGCTTATTGAACAAAAGAAAAAAGAAATAGAAGCCTTAGAGCTCCAATTAGACGAGCTAGTTGATGATGGTTCTGAACAAGTTGCTGAACAGAAAAAGGTACTTCAAAATCAACTCGTTGAACTAAATGGCCAATTACTCATATTAATGGAAGAAAAACTGAAACTGGAAAAAGATAACTAAATTAAATCGTTAGCTATCTTCAATTTATTCAGTGCTACTGGCTTTTAGAGTCGATGCTAGTTAAAACGCCTAATTTGACCATGCCAAAATTTATAAACTAGCAAATAATAATGCATATTTTATATCTTGCTAAAAACCAGCTTCGCTCCTATAGTCAGCGAATTATCACTCCCTTATTTTGAACCCATTTATCTATGAAAACTTCTGCCCCTGCTAGCGTTTTTGGCACTTTGCTCGGTTATGCGCCCGGTAACGTGGCTGTTTACTCATCTGATTACGATACCGCTGACGAAAGCACTTACCCTAACCGTAGTGCCTATCGCAGTTATCTTGATGGTATTTACATGGGCTATAAATGGCAATGTGTTGAGTTTGCACGCCGCTGGATGTATCTCAATCACGGTTATATTTTTGACGATATTGCCATGGCTTACGATATTTTTGAGCTTCGTTCTGTGCGCGATGTAAGTAGCCAAAATAGGCTACCGCTAAACGCATTTAAAAATGGTGCTAAACATCATCCTCAAGTAGGTAGTTTACTGATTTGGGAAGAAGGCGGTGAGTTTGAAGAAACAGGCCATGTGGCAGTCGTTGTTGAAGTTCATGAAGATAAAATACGTCTTGCTGAGCAAAATGTCGGACATCAAATATGGCCAAAAGATCAAAGCTGGTGCCGCGAGCTAAAAGCAAAAGTAACCAAAGATGGCGACTACTGGATTGAATGCTCGTACAGTGATGCCACTATTTTAGGTTGGATGACACAAACGGATAAAACAGAATACGCTGAACCGACATCTGAGCTAAACAAAGATTTATTTACAATAGAAGCTCATAAAGCAGCCGATATAGGGCAAGCAAACAAGTCATGGTTAAATATTGCGAATGACGATGAAGCCGCTTATGTAGACATGATGCAAGGTCATAAATTAACCTCGGTAGATGAGGAGCAACATAATTACTTTGCAATATCACAAACGGCCCAACAAACCATAGAGCATGCAACAAATGAACTCCACGGCTTGTTTATGCACGCTACTGATTATGTATTGCAGCACCCTGAACTATTAAAAAAGTTTAATTTACCCGATGTAGTGCTTAGTAAAATTCGCCAATCGTGGGATAACCGCTTAAATCAGTTAATTACCAGTCGATTTGACTTTGCTTTGACCACTGCGGGTTTAAAAGTTTACGAATACAATTGTGATTCGGCATCATGCTATATGGAAAGTGGTAAAATTCAGGGCAAATGGGGAAAACATTTTGGTGTTAAAACCGGTGTAGATGCAGGCCAAAGTTTATTTAAAGACTTAGTAAAAGCATGGCGTAAAAGTGAGGTAAAAGGCCTTGTTCATATCCTACAAGACGACGAGCCAGAAGAGCATTACCATGCATTATTTATGAAAGAAGCCATTGAAGCCGCTGGCTTTGAATGCAAATTAGTTATTGGCTTAAGCACACTTCGCTGGAATGAATCAGGAAACATAGTAGATGCCGATGGTGCACAATTGAGTTATGTGTGGAAAACGTGGTCGTGGGAAACCGCGCTTGATCAAATTCGTGAGGAGTGCGAGGCCGACCAGTCATTAGCTGATAATTTTGAACCACAACTTCAAGCAGGTGAAACTCCGCGTTTAGCCGATGTATTACTGCGTAAAAATGTTATGGTGTTTGAACCACTGTGGACATTGATACCCAGTAATAAAGCAATTTTGCCAATACTGTGGAGTCTATTTCCAAATCATAAGTATTTACTAAATACCGCGTTTGAACTTAACGAAGAGCTACTACAATCCGGTTACGTAGTTAAACCTATTGTTGGCCGATGCGGTGCTAATATTCAGCTTGTTGACGAACAGCAGCAAATTATAGAAAAAACGGTTGGGCACTTTGCATCGCAAGATCAAATATACCAACAGCTATTTGCACTACCTAAAGTTGATGACTACTTTGTACAAATATGTAGCTTCACAGCTGCAGGTAAATACTCAGGCGGTGGCGTGCGCGTTGATAAAAGTATGATCATCAACGGTCATAGCGACTGTATGGCACTGCGTATCAAATAATTAGGCGCTAAGCCCGAAGAATATACGGATTAAATTTATAAAAATACAACAAACTAAGGCGTCCTTATGGCGAATCAATTTAATGTACTCGGTACTCGTTTAAAGTTATGTTGCGGAAATGGCGGTTACACGCGCGAAGGCTTTTGCTATGTACCTGATTCAGATTTTGGCAATCACAGTGTATGCGCAATTATGACCGACGAATTTTTGCAGTTCTCTAAATCGCAAGGTAATGATTTGGTTAGCCCTAACCCTCTTTACGATTTTGATGGCTTAAAAGCGGGTGATAAATGGTGTCTATGTGCGGTGCGATGGCTCCATGCTATTGCTGCTAATGTTGCACCGCCTGTGGTGCTTGAAGCAACAAATAAAAAAGCATTAGAAATAATCTCACTCGATGTTTTAAAAGCACATGAATATATAACTCAAATTTAAAATACACCTAAAGCGTAATCAAAATAAAGTCTGCAAGTTTTACAAATGTATGCAGACTTTTCAAAAATAAAAGCCATTCATACCAACCAAACTCCTGAAAAAAAACATAATAACTTGAACTTAAAGCACTTTTAAAGTTTTGATGTTTCGGCGTAGTCTTTGCATTACTAAGACTAGTGATATTTATTATGTAGCGAATACACATAGTAATATTAAATATTTAAGCAGGAGGAATTATGAGTAACAGTAACGAATCAAGCAAAATAGCTAAATTTACCGCACCGGGTATGAGTAATGAATCAGCTGAAAAAACAATAGCGACTCTCGATAACCGCATGGTCGCATTAATAGATTTACAACTTACTTTAAAGCATATTCACTGGAATGTAGTTGGTCCCAACTTTATTGGCGTACACGAAATGCTAGACCCTCAGGTGGATGTTGTGCGCGAAATGACTGATACCATAGCAGAGCGCATCGCAACACTTGGCGGCGTACCAGTAGGCACCCCAAAATCAATTGTCGATCGTCGCACATGGAATGAATACTCAATGGGTAAAGGCTTAGTGACAGAACATTTAGGTGCACTCAATGAAGTCTATAATGGCATTAACGCCGATCACAGAAAAGCCATTGAGACGCTTTCTGAGTTAGATCCTGTTTCAGAAGACATGATCACTAGCCAACTTGCTGAATTAGAGCAGTTTCAATGGTTTATACGTGCACACTTAGAGTCATCAACCGGTGAGCTAAATAGCTAATCTAGACACTCCAAAGCAAATTAATCTTTATAAACAATAAACTCTAAGCCCGATATCTAATATATTGGGCTTTTTCTGCTATAAAATAACCTATTCACAAAGTAATTGTTACTCAACAATCGATGTGATTTTGATTCACGACTACTTCTTTGAACTACGCCACTTTAAATGCCAAAAAGTGAATTTAGATTACGTAAAATTTTCTTTTTTCTAACTATACTTATTTTAATATTAAATTTACTATCAAAACCTTATGACTATTAGTAGGAAAAACTTAAGTGCTGTCGCGTTTATATAATTTCATGCCCGGTTTAAACACATTACTTAACTACGAACGTCAATGGTTTGCTGATGATGTAAGAGCTGCGCTATCGGTAGCTGCAGTCGCTTTACCTGTTGCAATTGCTTACGCACAACTAACCGGTGTTAACGCTGCTGTCGGATTATATTCTTGCATATTACCTATGATGCTCTATGCCCTTTTCGGCACCTCAAAACAATTAATAATAGGCCCTGATGCTGCAACCTGTGCCGTTATAGCGGCCGTAGTGACACCACTTGCTGCGGGCGACAGCTTTAAACATTGGCAACTTGTAGTAACCATGACCGCTATGACCGGTTTTTGGTGCTTTATAGCCAGTAAATTTAAGCTCGGCGTACTCGCCGACTTTTTATCTAAACCTATCTTAATGGGCTTATTAAACGGTGTGGCCATCACTATTATTGTTGGTCAATTCTCAAAAGTATTTGGCTTTACGTTTGATGAACGCTACTTACTTGAGCGCCTAGGTGGTGTGCCAACTTATTTATCGCAAACACATGTTCCAACATTATTAATGGCACTTGTCACCTTCGGCGTTTATTTTGCCATGAAGCGACTAAAACCAACATGGCCTTCTTCTATGTTTGCTATCGCTTTTGGCGCACTGCTCGTGTGGATTTTCAATTTAAAACAGCTTGATATAAAAACCATTGGTACAGTTACAGGCGGGCTACCGGTTTTTAACACGCCAGCATTCGATTTAGGAATTATTCGTGAATTAGTTGTACCCGCACTTAACTTAGCTATCGTTAGTTTTGTAAGTATGATGCTAACTGCGCGCAGCTTTGCAGCTAAAAACGGCTACGACATAGACGCAGATAAAGAATTTAGAGCGTTAGGCATTGCCAATATAGCCTCAGCTCTTTCGCAAGGGTTTGCTGTAAGTGGTGCCGATTCACGTACAGCAGTTAACGATGCAACAGGTGGTAAAACGCAGTTAGTATCAATAATCGCAGCCGCTATTATTGCTATAATAGCGATATTTTTAACAGCCCCACTTGAGTTTATTCCCAGTGCTGCACTGGGCGTTGTGCTCATTATTTCTTCAGTTCACTTACTCGATTTAAAAGCCGTTTGGCAACTAAAACGCAAAGACAAGCAAGCATTTTATCTCGCCTCAGCTACATTGCTTGCCGTATTATTTATTGGCGTGATACCAGGGATCACACTCGCTGTATTATTGGGGTTATTTCAGTTTATTCGTACCGTAATGCGCCCAACCGACAACATACTCGGCGTAGATATTAACGGCGTAGTAAGAAGCTTAGACGCCACAGATAAAGCAAAATCGGTGCAAGGCGTATTTATCTATCGCTTTAATTCGCCCTTAACTTATTTTAATGCCAGCTACTTTAAACGCAGGTTACTAGAGCAATACGCAAGACAAAAAGACGACATTCAGTGTGTAATAATTGATGCCGTGCCCTGCTTTACTCACTTAGATTTAAGTGTAATGTCCATGCTTGCCGACCTAGACGTTATATTTAAAAAGCGCGATATAAGGCTTGAACTTGCAGGCAGGAAACGTCAGTTACTTTCATGGTTTGAAATTGCAGGAATGACATCGGGAACAGCAGGCATCTATATTCATTCAGACTTATATATCGCCCTAAAAAGAAATAGCGTAAACCAGCATACACAAGTAGTTAGCTTGTTCGAATAAGGCGAAAATAACGACCAGAATATTAACCCAAACCTGATGCGTAAACATTAACTATGACAGTATTTCAATGCGCCCTTCTGCCTTACATTTTAGCTTTGCATAGTTTTCAGAAAGGCACATTAACATCGCATTCGAATCGAACACACGATTTTCCCCATCAACAATAGTAAGTCTTTAGCGTTTGAGTTAATCGCTTTGAACTCTGGTGTATGCTGTTCACCTTTTATTTAGCAAGTATTTATAAGGCTAAAAATTACGCTTTAGAGACATTGCTAGCACCTGCGCTTTCAAGCACTTCTTCAATACTGTTTTTGTTATCGCTGTTGTATTTGACACCAATTAGTATAGAGCCTTTTTCAATTGCATCCTCATAGAATTTGATTTCATGTTCAGGGATAAGAGCACCAATTGCGGCACCGAATGTACCACCGATAGCAGCTCCTGCGCCACCGGCTGCAAATGCGGCAACTAATGGTCCTGCTACTAACAATCCTGCACCGCCTGTAGTTACAGAGCCAACAGCAGTGAAACCACCAATTATTGCAGCCAAAACACCGCCAGATGCAGCGCCAATCAAACCACCTTCAGCAGCTTTAGTACCTTCATCTACTGCAAAATCGTCCTTAGCATACGAGTTGTTAGCCACAATGCTAATATCCGCTTCATTTACTCCTAATGCTTCTAATCTATAAATAGCTAATGTTGCTTGAGATGCATTTTCAAATAACCCAGTAATAACAGAACTCATAATAACTCCTTTATTAATTTAATTGATTACATAGGAATATAAGCAAATTACAAACCAAAAACAAAATCTTTATAAAACAAAGCTTTAAAATAAAAATATAGAGCTGTAAAATTTTTATAAGTAAATATTGCTATAGTTTTGTAAAAAATTCACTTTACTCTCAACTCATGAAATTACCGAATAATAAGCTTACTTAACCTGAACTCTGGTTAAGAGATTTATTAACGTGTTGAATCATGGTGATATTTAAATTTATTTTCTCTAGCCAGAGATTTTCAGTGAAAACAAGGCGAATTTACGCATCAATAGCGGATCTATTGCAAGTAAATTCAACGCAGTTAGCGCTGAAAATAGCTGCTCGAGATAGATTTATTATCCAGAGTTCAGGTTACTTATTAAAATCTAAAATTAAAACTCTATAAAGAAAATCTAATTTAAACTATGCTACTCGTAGTCGATATAACCTTATAAATTTGAGTAAAATGGAAAATATATTTCAAACAAGTCGTTTTTTAGTCGTAATAGCCGTTATAACTGCCGCAGTATCCTCTTTATTAGTTTATGTTTCGTGTATTAATATTGTGTTTTACACAGTAAAGGCAACGCTATTAAATCTGCCTGATTCAGCAAAAGGAGGTAAAGCGCTGATTGTAGAATTGCTTAAAATTCTTGATTTACTGCTAATTGGGATTACCTTGCAGGTGATTGCTATTAGCTTATATCGATTGTTTATAACGCCATCTAATTCTCACGAAAGTAAGTTTTTAGCAGCTTTTAATATTAAAGATTTCCATGACTTAAAAATAACCTTAGTACAAGTCACTTCTGTTGTATTAGTAATACTATTCTTAGAACACGCGGTTGAATTTGGCGGTACAATAGAAACCCTTTATTTAGGTGCAGCTATTGCAATTGTTATTGCAGCCTCCACATTTGCATGGCGTTCAATGAAAGAGTGATTTAAGACATGCTGCTTTATAAGCTGTAACTAGCCTTAATGACTATTACAGCTCTACAATATTTTTAAAAATTAAAATATTTATTTAAGAAAAGCTAAAAAGCCTCGTTCATAGCGGCTCAAGTACTTTGTTTTACGCGGTAATTTTAAGCTTTCTCTAAACTGCTGCTGAGCTTCATTATCTTCTTTACATAACTCAATAAGGTTTGGATGAATATATGAATTACGCGCAATTGCTGGGGTATTTCCTAAATTACTCGAAACAACATCTAGCAACTCTTTAAGAGCAACCTTATCATTTGCTTTGTACAGCGTCTCAAACGCTAATACACTGGCTCGCCAAGTTCTAAAGTGCTTTGCACTAAATTGCTCCCCCATAACACGCTGAATAAAATTATTTACCTCTCGTGATGTCACATCCGTGCGTTGAGAGCTATCAACATACTGAAATAAGATCTGTCCAGGTAAATCTTGTAGATCTTCGATAATAGAACTTAATATTTTGTCGGTTATATTTACCTCTCTGACCTTTCCTGACTTCGCTTTATACTTTAAGCGAATGCTTTTTCCCGTTAGCTTTACATGTCGATTACGTAATGTTGTTGCACCAAAGCTATTATTCTTGTTGGCATTTTTTTTCGAACCAATGCGCAGAGCCCCTAGATCCATTAATCTAATAACAGCGGCTAAAGTACGTTCGTAATCGAGTTCATTTCCCTGTAGGCACTCCGCCAGCTTTGCTCTTAATAACGTAAGCTTATTACCAAATAATGCGCATGCTTCAAACTTTTTAAGCTCTTATTGCTCCCTAAACTCGGGATGGTATAGGTACTGTTTTCTTCCTTTTGTGTCGTACCCTGTTGCTAGAATATGCCCATTTTCCTCAGGGCAAAGCCATACATCTTTATAAGCAGGTGGAAATGCCAAGGTATTTAACCTAGTGATTTCTTGTTTTATCGTTATTTTTTTACCTGCTGGATCATAATAAATCCAGCTTTTATCATCTCGCTTTCGGGTTATTCCCGGCAAGTTATCATCAACCAGACATTGATCAGACCAATTTCAAAAATTTCGATTTAATTTAAACGCTTAATTCTCTTTAATTTGATAAAATAACATCTCAACTTTGAGGTGTATATGAATCTAAAAATCAAACGGTTAGACCATCACGGTATTGTTTCAGGTATTATAGAAGACTTAAAAATTGTCAGCCTTTTAGATCAATACTTACCTCAAGACGATAAACAAGAAATCACCCCCGGTGAAGCTGTAAAAGGCATGATCATGAATGGACTCGGTTTTGCCAATCGACCTTTATCACTCAGCCCTCAATTTTTTACTAACTTGCCTCTTGAACATTTATTTCGTGAAGGGGTTCAAGCATCACATTTTAATCGTCACAAACTTGGTAGAACTCTCGATCAATGCTTCGAGTTTGGCTGTGAAAGCTTATTTTCATTAGTCTCCGGACAAGCATGTGAAATAGAGCAAGTTGATAAAACCTTTGAATCACTTGATACAACGAGTCATTCACTGACAGGTGAATATGCTTTTGATGATGGAGATAGTGATGAAAATGTCATTAAAATTACTCATGGCTATAGCAAGGCTCACCGTCCTGATTTAAAACAAGTCGTACAAGAAATCATTGTTAGCCAAGATGGTGGGATCCCGCTTGCATGTAAAAACTGGGATGGTAACAGCGCAGACACCGCTATTTTTAAAGCGCGAAGTAAGGCGCTTGTTGATGAGTTCACAAAAAGCCAAGCTCCTAAATACCTTGTGGCAGACTGTAAACTTTATCATAAAAGTAATGCTGAGTTTTTAACCAAAATTCAATTTCTCACGCTAGTACCTTCAACAATTTCTCTTGAAAAATCCTCTATAAGTACAGCCATAGCAGCCAACCAATGGGTTAATATTGATGATAATTATCAATATGTTATTGAAGAGGTTGATCATATGGGGATAGAGCAAAGATGGATGATTATTTATTCAAAAGCAGCTAATAGCCGAGCACAAAAAAGCATTGTTCGACAAGTTGAGCGAGCACACACAGGCATCAAAAAAGACCTCTTCCATTTACAAGCTCAACGTTTCGCTTGTCAAACTGACGCACAACGCGCATTAGATAAATTAGCGAAAAAGATGAAGCATCATCAAATAGCGACTCAGCAATTTATTAAGCATAAAGTCTATGAAGGTAAAGGGCGACCTAAAAAAGATGCGCCAGTAAAAAATATTGAATGGCAAATCACGGCAGAAATTGAAGAAAACGAAACCGCAATAAAACAGATTGTAGAACAAAAGTCATGCTTCGTATTAGCAACGAATATTGATAAAGAAGCCCTTTCACCAGTAGGTTTACTTAAGCATTACAAAGCACAATCTGAAGTAGAAAAAGGGTTTAGGTTTTTAAAAGACCCCTTGTTTTTTGTTTCATCATTATTTATCAAAAAGCCAAGTAGAATAGATGCTCTGTTGATGGTGATGACACTTTCATTGTTAGTTTATTCAATTGCGCAAAGACGAATGAGAGCGAATATGAAAAAAGAAAAAGCCACGATCGCGAATCAAATCAATAAAGAAATATCTAACCCAACATTACGTTGGGTCTTTCAGTGTTTTGAGGGAATTAATCTACTCCAGCAAGGCGACAAAATCAGCTTGGATGGTTTTGATGAGTTCAGGGAAAAAATAATAAGGCTCATTGGTGGACATGCGTTGAATTTATATAAAATCCAAAAAGTTGCCTAGGGGTCTGATCAATGCCTGATCAACGTAAATTAACTTCATTTCAGCCCTTCAAACATGTAAAAACCGCGTAAGTAATAAAAAGCTAATATCCACGAACCTGTTTAAATCCTACTGCTGCAAATAATAATGACTGTCCAACGTATTAATAAACTTATCTGTAGATATATTTTTGAACTCTTCCTCGAACAATACGATACCCATTAATAAACATTTCTTACTACGTTCTATAACTAAATTACGCACAATTAATTTAAGAAAAAATTAATGAGAAAAGAAGCAAAAATAAGTGATTATAAAAGTATAAAGTGAGCAATTTAATACCTATAACTTTTAGCCTAATTTAAGTAACAAAGTTGCTATTCTTATGTAATAACTCCTATATTAGATGTATAAACACAGGAAGAAACGATGATAAAAGCACAAATCCCTCAAAATGAAGAATCAAGACTACAAGACTTGTATGAGTATGAGATATTAGATACTGAAGCCGAAAAAGTATTTGATGATTTAACTCAACTTGCTTCTGATATTTGTGAAACGCCCATATCGCTTATTAGTTTAGTCGATCCAGAAAGGCAGTGGTTTAAATCAAAATATGGCATAGAGGTAGATGAGACTGAGAGGGATATTGCATTTTGCTCTCATACAATACTTCAAGATCAAGTATTCGAAATTCAAGACGCACTACTTGACGAGCGTTTTCACGATAATCCTCTCGTTATGGGTGAGCCAAACATACGATTTTATGCAGGAACGCCACTGGTTACTCCAAAAGGCAGCACAATTGGGACCTTGTGTGTTATCAGTGACAAGCCAAAAAAACTAAACGCCAGACAAGTTAATGCCTTAACTATACTTGGCAAAGAAGTAATTGCACAACTTGAACTAAGAGCAAACAATAAAAAACTTACTGCCTCACTTGAAAAACAAAAATTATATAATAAAAAGCTAGAAGAACTAAAAAAAGAAGCCGATATAGCGAATACTTTAAAAGGCCAATTTTTGGCTAATATGTCACACGAGCTCAGAACTCCCCTACATGGAATTTTGAATTTAGCTGAATTTGGACTAACTGAGCTAACCAACATAGAGAAAGACAACGCTTTAAAAAGTATATTAAATTCTGCAAATTTATTATCAAGCATTGTTAATGATATTTTAGACTTTTCAAAAATTGAAGCTGGCAAATTAGATATTGAAAATATTAATTTTAACCTCCATGAAATTATTAACGATGCGGTTCAACCTCTGAAAAAACAAGCAAGTGATAAAGGTATTAAGTTTGTTTTAACTGTAGATGAAAATGTCGCTGTTACCTTAAAAGGTGATCCTATTCGGATCTCTCAAATTTTAAATAATCTATGCTCAAATGCAATTAAATTTACCAAACAAGGTTTGGTAAATTTAAAAGTTTGTGTGAAAAAAAACTCAATAAATACACAAGATATTTTATTTGAAGTTATTGATACAGGAATTGGCATTAGCAAAACCGCACAGCGTAATTTGTTTCAAGAATTTCATCAAGCCGATGCATCAACCTCAAGAAGGTACGGCGGCACTGGCCTTGGCTTAGCAATCTGTGCAAAATTAAGTAGCTTAATGAATGGCAAAATTAATTTTACAAGCCAAGAAGGAGAAGGCTCTGTATTTAGCTATCAACAAAATTTTGAAGTTTCTCAAGCATGTGAAATCATAAAACAGAAAAAAGAAATAACAGATTTACAGGGCTGTACGGTGTTAGTCGCAGAGGATAATAAAGTAAATCAAATTATAGTCAGTAAAATGCTACAAGCTCACAATGCTAATATAGTGATCACCGAAAATGGTAAAGAGTGTGTTGACTATTTTTTCGCTAATTCTGTTGATTTAATTTTCATGGATATTCAAATGCCTGAAATGGATGGAGTAGAAGCGACTAAATTAATCAGATCTAAGCAAACAAACACAGTAATTCCTATTATCGCGATGACCGCCAATACAATGAAGCAAGATATTGAGCATTATCTAAACATTGGTATGGATGGTTATTTAATGAAACCATTTGATAAAGAAAAGCTCAATAGCCTTCTCAATGTATATAACCCAAAAAAAACCACTCTCAAAAATTTAGCAGTTAAAATAAGTGATCCTAATATTTCTAGTCAATTAAAACTAAACCAAACCTGTAGAGAATTAAAAAGACTCATCCCAAATGCTAATAGAGTCAGTCTTTGGCTATTTAATAACGACTATACGGCAATAAATTGTTTAATGTGCCTTGATGAAAATGATGAGGTAATTCTGGACATGGTTTTAAAGGCTCAGGACTTTCCTGCGTACTTTAACTATATTTTAAGCAACCAAGTACTTGATGCTTCTGATGCAAAAAATAATGAAATAACAAAAGATTTCACTAAAGTATACTTTGAACCCTGTAATGTGTGTTCCTTACTTGATTATATTTTCTTTATCGACAAAAGGCCATTAGGTGTTGTTTGCTGCGAAAGTGTTGGCTCAAAAGTATCATGGACCCATACAGATAAAGAGTCACTTATTAAAATAGCTGATGTAACAACCTTATTTTTATCCAAGCAGCTTAAACTTTTATAAGACTTATCTATAGCCTGCTTCACCCCAATAAACATAGCGATATAAGGCTCGCAAAGATGACTAATCAAGCAACCTATTTTAAATCTTAATAAGCTTTATAAAAAAGCGCATAAACTCGCTTAACTCACCACTTAAAAAGATAGCTTTCGTAAGCGACATTTACAATAAAGCTGCGCTAACCTCAATCCCATAATACGGCAGTTTAGAGCATTACAAAGGCCCGTGCTTAAACTTGGAAAAATCAAAGCGAAGCTATGTCGTGTAATAAAGTGAAATATGTTTATTTCTACTTTGCTGCTACATTTATTTACTCTGCTGATACTTTTTCAGCCCAATTAGTGAGCTTTGTTAAAATTATTTTTAACAGGTGCTTTGTTATATACAGTAGTTAATGTATCTAAAGGATATAAATATGAACTATTCACTTCACCCTTCTGTTGGTGTGGCTAGACTTGGCAATAGCGAAGGCCAATTTTATTTAGCACCGGATAAAATAGGTGGTTTACCCTTTGAAGCTGATGAATGGGGCAATAAAATCGATAGCCCAGTAAGCAACTTTAAGGATTCCAAAGGACAGATCCGAAGACAAGGGCAGCCGTTTAAAATTATTGACGAAGACAATAACGAGCTCACTTTAACAAATGATAATGTAAAAGCGATCACATGGACTGTGCACATTGCGAATAAAAAAGCGGCTTGGTACGAATTCAATGAATTACAAGGTAATCTACTGTTAGGAGATGATAATAGCTACGATAGTCGCGGCACGCCTTTGCGTAATGCAGCTGAGACCAATCGCCACAGCTTAATTATTGATCCAGGACCAAGAACAATATTCGGCGCAAACGCCAAAGCAACCTTTGATAAAACAGGTGCCCCCAATAACTACCCCGTCAGCTTTCCTCCACCACCCTGCCAAGGGACTGAAATTAAATCTTTGGGTGATATATTAACTGATAATGAAGGCCGTTTAATTGTAATTGGTGGCTACGGTAGTGCAGGCGGTAATGAACCACTAGAGTCATACGGTGGTGCTGATACTTGGCATGATGATACGGCCGATGGCACGGTCTATTGCACCATCACCTTTAACGACGGTAAAGAATTAAAACTATCAGCATGGATAATTATAGGATCGCCCGATTTTGCACCAGAAATTGTAAACATTTCTAATTTGAGTGACACTATGTTTGACGTTGCAATTCGAGAGCAAAACCTATGTTCAGAGATGTATAGCAACGGAGAATTTCAACCGTCTTATCAAGCTAACTATTATCGTGATATTGAACCAATAGTTCAGCGTATTAGCCGCTACCAGTGGGTTTCTAACGTTCAATCAATGTCGGCATTCGTGTCAAATATTTTTGACTTTAAAGATAACTCACAAGAGAACAAAGATAATAGGCAAGCATACTTTAAATATTTCAGAAGGCCGGTCGATCTAGCTACAGTACAACAAACACCACCTTTTGAACAAACCAATCAACAGCTGTTTGAATATGGAGCTGAAGGCCATCTGCCATTAATGCCAATGAATTCAGGCAGTAACTCTGTCAGTAATGCCGAAGATAATATTGTCGATAAGTTTCTAACCTTAACTCAGACTCAATATTTCTTATTAAGCCAATGGGCTAGTGGGAATTTCTCAAATGAAAAACCACCCTCAACCACATCAGCACTAGATAGTTTTGGTGTATTTCAAGCTGACCAAGGCAGTGCTGGTAATTGTGTTGGTTTGCCAATGTGTCCAGGTATTGAAGTCACTTGGAGTTTACAAAATCCGGTAGTTTACGCGGCACCTTATGTTATTAAAGATCAAAGTATGGGCCATGGTTTCCCAAGCGGCTTAACCCCTTCTCGTGATGAATGTGAAGGTGGTGGGTGCCAGCCTGGTGATTTAACCAAACGCATGGCCTGTCCATGGCAGGCTGACTTTTTCAATTGTACGGTTCAAAATGTTAACTTCACTGAGCCAACAATTAATAAAGTCAATGAAGGGACAGAAGAAAACCCGCATATGGTTCCCCTCGCACCAAGTTATTACAGTTACTGGTGGCCACCACAAAGCCCATGGGATGTACTAACAAATCAGTTAGATGATCAATCAGCTACCCATTTACCAGCAGGTCAACAAGTTAACTATGCACGGGGTATTAATAGTTTTGTGCAAATGGTGGAAAATTGGTCTTCACTTGGCTTTATTCGTAATCAAAACGCTCAAGAACCTAATTTTCCGTTCTTTACTGAGACTGAGCGTAACCACCAATTATTCGCTTATAAAGACGTACCCGTATCTGATATTACCGGAAATCCACAAGATGATGGAACCGATATCCCTGTTTTTTACATTCCAGAAGATGTTAAAAGCCATCTCTCATCTGGCTGCTCTAAAGCAAAAGCATTGCTTAAAGGACTAGAAGAGAAAATGTCTAAACCCATTACGGCGAAGCCAGCAGGCAGATCCGTACCACGCAGCGGTACTCGTACAAGACGGTAATTAAGATGATTAATGCACACGAATGTGATGTGCTGGTTGTTGGTGCTGGCCCAGGTGGGGCCAGCACCGCATTAAACTTGCTCAATCACACAGACTTATCAGTAACATTAATAGAAGGGTCTGATCTACAACGACTTCGAATTGGTGAAAGCGTCTCCGCAAGCATGTTTTCGGTATTGGATTATTTACAAGTCCCAAAATCTAGCTTTACTTCTAATTGTTTTACTCCCACACAAGGCAATAGTGCATTTTGGGGCAGTGATAAGTCTGCCAATCGGCACGCTATTTTTGCACCAGATCGAGCAACTTTTCAAGTTAATCGAGAGATATTTGATTTAACACTGCTTGAAAATGTACTAAGCCGTGGCGGCATTGTATTTCCAAGAACTAAAAGCAAAACAGTGACGCAATTAAAAGATGACCGTTACCTTGTTGAAGTTAGTCATCCTGAACGGGGCAAGTTTGAAATAGTTTGTAAATACCTAGTGGATGCTTCTGGACGAAATTCGTCGCTGAGTAAATCTTTAGGTGCATCTGTTACGCAATACGACCGACTAACTGGAGTTGGAGCTTTTTATAAAACAGACACCACATTACTTGAGCAAATTCAGCTTATCGAAAGTGACGAGTTTGGCTGGTGGTATAGTGCAGCCCTATCCGATCGCATTCTTGTTGTTACCTATTTTAGTGACTTCGAGTTAATTTCAAAGATGAAATTAAACCGAAAACAACAATGGCAAAACCACCTCGAAAAGAGTGAGTATATGTCTAGAAGAATAGAAGGTTTACACTTTATTGATGATAACCTATGGATCAGACCTGCGGGAACACACTTTAACCATTTTACGCATATAAAAAACTACTTACCTGTTGGTGATGCTGCCTGTGCTTTTGATCCTATTTCATCAATGGGCCTTGGTTTTGCTATGACCTCAGGTTGCCAAGTGGCAACCATCATAGGCAACTCAACTAGCACTAATGGCTTTAATACAAACAGTCAAACATATCAGCAAGATCTAGCTCGCCAATTTGAGCAATACTTAAATTTAAAGCTGCAGTTTTACAACAAAGAGCAGCGCTGGAGCGATGTCTCATTTTGGGCTAAACGGCAGCAACTATAAGTCAAGTGACTTAGACAATAACTTAAGAGCGGCTGTCGCTGGCCGCTTTTCTGCAGCATAAATGCCAAACATGCGTACCCTTTAGGTTATTTCAGAGACGACTAACTCTTTGTTGCCTTAACGGATGTAGGTAAGGGGCGTGAGCAGGACGCCGAAGCTTTGCTCGGATTTTACTTATTCTTTACAGGGATAGTAAGCCACTAGAGTAACGCAGGAGCCGTTACCAAGCCCACTCGATTACAAACCTCGCGCCGCAATTAAATCGCCCTTGGATTGAACAAATTTCAATCCACAAAGATCAACACGCCCTAGGCCCACTCTATTGCCTCACTGAAAACACCCAGCTAAAACACCTTAAATACAGTTATAATTCAATATTGTATAAAACATTCAGGCAGAATTCGTGCTAAATAGGAATTCAAAAAAAACTATTATTAATTTTAAAATGAAACCTATCTAGCACTTATTTTTCAAATATAAGATTAAGAGTTTTTATTTATTTGGGTTGTTATATCCATAGATTTAATATTTGTGTCTAACTGATGAGTGTAATTTTTTAAACCTTCAAGCTCTAACTCCATCAAATTAATCCTAAACACTTGCGGTGATTGGTACATTCTAACTGAAAATATTTTATTTTTTAAATCAGATACAGTAACCCACTGTGTGAAATCATGGACGTTTTCGCCTTGTGAATCTCGACTTGTTCCCAATGGAATATCGACCGTATTTAATATATGAAAAGCCAGCGTAGTCGCATCTTCTTTTCCTACTTTAATATTGTTGTTTATTGAGGGCACTTCTTTCATTAATTCAGCATCTTTGGCTACATTAGACTTAAAATCATTCGCTTCATCTATTTCATATTGGGACGTGAATTGTGTAACTGGAAATGAAAAATTAGTCATCATTGCCGCTCTCACAAAACGATCCACGGGTGTTGAACTTCCTGGAACACCTGAAAATCCAGTTCCTTGCGCATAGGAATTACACTGAAAATTAGAGGCTGCACTTTCATATGCACTTACACTCGGTGTCGTTGGCTCTCCTTGTTCATTCTGAAAATTAAATGGCATTACATTTACATAGTTATAACGAACATTTTCTTGTTGCCAAGCAATTAAAGGATCATTAGTAAGAACACCGATTGGATTAAGGTCTGTTATGGTTAGCTTCCCTTGAGCATATTCTAAAACAATGCTATTCCCTTCAGCATCATGCACAGGAAAATGAAACTTCATTGCATTTGGAGCTTTAGAAAAAGGACTAACAACTAAAATTTTATCTTTTTTATCTGAGTCGCATTCTTTTAAATCAGATCCACCTTTGTTTAACACCAATTTGTCATAGTCCAATCCATTAATAACATCTTGGCAAGTGCTACAACTTGATAATATCCACGCAGGAAGGCTAGGGTAGTAAATAATATCTTGATTGTTACACGCTTCTGATATTGGATACTGGTACTCACTTTGCGCTAATACCATAGATCCGGTAGTTAAGCCTTCTGTGTTTAATCCGTTAGTGACGATATTCGCAAATGTCTCTTCTACACCTAACGTTTTAGCTATAGCAAGCTCAAACCCATTCATAGCAACAAAGCCATAATCACCAGTCCAAGCAAGAAGGTGTTCATTAATAACATCAATATCGTCGCGAAGAACGAATTGTGCAGAGTCATCCTGTAAATCTGACTGACTCGATGTTAAGGTAATTTGCTTATATATATACTTTTTAGGCCTAAAAAATAGTTCTGATTTTAAATCTGGCCCCAACTCCATTGAGCGGCCTATCACTGGAATACTTTTTTGAAAGTTAGAATTTACGGCTTTAATTGAGAAATCTGTACACATCGTGATTTTCCTTATATTAACTATTAAAATAAAATTTACTGTATTTATATTTTTCAGTAAGATTTAAGTTAACAGCTATTAATACAAAGGCCTATTACAGCTTATTACACAAGATCGGAACACAAAGTTTAAAGCATTGACTTTTCATCTCGCCATGATGTAAATATCAACTTATACCAGTCTCAACACTTTTAAATAAAGTAAAAAATAAAAAAACCTAATAAAGTCAAAGACCAAATTAAGCTTATAAAAACCTTTGGTACTTTTAGGATTAAAACTAAAATAACACCCACATTTGTAAATACTGCTATGAATAAATCTGACAATAATATCTCTTTAATACCAATTCACTTAATTAAGAGGTTTATTTTGAGGTAAGAAAACTTTGTCGATAACAAGACTATATTTCGTTGTTTTTGTTCTATATCAGAAATTTTAACGCAGTTAGCGTCGGGTTAATCCTCAAATTGATTCAGTAACCTGAACTCTGGATAATAAATCTATCTTGAGCAGCTATTTTCAGCGCTAACTGCGTTGAATTTATTTGCAATAGGCCCGCTATTGACGCGTAAATTCGCCTTGTTTTCACTGAAAATCTCTGGCTAGAAAAAATAAATTTAAATATCACCATGATTCAATACGTTAGTAAATCTCTTAACCAGAGTTCAGGTTAAGTATCATTGCGGATTGGTAGGATAAACGCTTTTTTATTATTGTTTTAAGTAATACATAATACTCTCCCCTAAACTGTGCTGTATTAAAAACATTATTTATTCAGCATAAATAGGCGATAACGCAGTATAAATGCCAAACATGCGCTGCCCTTTGGGTTCTTTCTAGGGACGATTAACTCTTTGTTGCTCGGTTTTGACTTAGCCCACTAGGTTACAAACCTCACGCCGCGATTAAATCGCCCCTAGATTGAACAAATTTTAACCCTGAAAGGTCAACAGCCCCTAGGGCGTGCTTTCACTTAAAAACAATAACCAAGTAAGACTGCGATACCGCTCACTACTGTAATAGCATTACAGCAGCGTCAAACTAGCAAGATCTATACTCTATTCACTAACGTCCCTAAGTTTGTTAAGTACTTAGAAATAACTGACGGTAGCGGCTCCATTCTTTAGGTATAGAGGTAGGTACATTTAAAAACAGAGCTTGTTTGCGGCATTTAGTACATTTTTCTAAATGAAACTCTGGTTAATTAATGATTGTATAAGTTTGCATTTTTAATACTTTCAAAATCATTAAAACGCACGTTGTGTTGTTTCATTACTTTAAGCGCTTTTTTACTGAGCATTTGGCGTAGATAAAACGGCTGATTTGGCACAAAATGATGAATAGTATGTGTGTGGCCAAAGTTAAAACAAAATAAATGAAACGGCATAAATAAACGGCTCGTTAGTACATGTGTTTGCTCTAGCATATTATTAACGCCGCCATAGTAATGCATACTTGAAGTAACAAAGTTAAGTGAACTAGAACGAATGATATTAGGTACAATAAGCACGACCATTAAAAATTCAAACACGTTTATAGTACTTAATAACCAACTAGCTGAATTTATTGAAAGTGGCATAAATAAATTAACAATATGGAACACTATTACACTATATAAAATAATAAAGTACGCTGTCGCTATTGGGAATCCTGCATTAAAAACACTCATAAAACTAAAGCCATCAATTTCTTTTTTAAAGCGTTTTTGAGAAATAACCAACCCTAGCAATCCATCAGTAATAACTAAAGCACGTAAAAACGGGTTTTTAATGCCATTGCCAACTAAGCGTTCTTCTAAATCTTGCTGCGTGCCTGATGTTTTATGATGGTGTAAATGCATTTTACGTCTGTACCAAGGACTAATAGTATTTGGCCGCATTAACCATACTGTTAGCATCATAAAATTATGCATGAGTGGTTGATTACTAAAGTATTGTTTATGTATGAGGTCGTGTTCAAGCTCATGAGAGATAGACGCTGCAATTGCAGCAAGTATGATGCACATCCAAGCCGGTATGATGGTTAGATAATATAAAACGCCAACACCTATTAATGCACTCAGTGACAAGAGTAAAATAATTAGCCCTAACGTATTTTGATGAGCTAGTAATGGATGCTTTTGACGAAGCAGTGCTTCTTCCGTTTTAATAGCTTTAACAATTGCTTGAATATTTTGTTTAGCGCTTAACGTGTTCATAAGTAGCAGTCAGTATTTAATTTGTAACGATAGTAACCGAAGCGGTGCTCAGAGCCAAAATATACCTAAAAACACCTGCAAATTTATAATACGAAGACATTTTTTTTCTTTAAACCCTCAGTTAAAATTAACATGCTGAATATTTAAAACGAAAAATATTGTAATAATTTACGCATATCATTTGCCTGATCAGCCATTTGTTTTGCAGCAGCCATTGTCTCCTCCGTAATAGCAGAGCTTTCTTGAATTAAAGCGGTCAAACGCTGTACAACAATATCTACCTCCTTAATAGCCTGTTGCTGAGTACTCGTAGAGTCATTAATTGACATAATCATATAATTTACAGCTTCCACTGCACTAACTATTTGTTTTAATTTTCCGCCCGATGTATTAGCTAAAGTTGTTCCTTGATTTATTTTTTGATTGCTGTTTCCAATTATCCTTTTAATTTGTTTAGCGGATTCTGCACTGCGTCCAGCAAGCTGCCTTACTTCATTTGCGACCACAGCGAAACCGCGACCATGCTCACCTGCACGCGCAGCTTCTACTGCAGCGTTAAGGGCTAATAAATTTGTTTGAAAGGCAATTTCATCAATAACTGAAACAATCTCATTAATGTCTTTACTTGAGTTGTTTACTTCAACAATCGCGCTTACGGTTTGTATTGACAGCTCACCACCTTCAGCCGCCGAAGTTTGTGCTTTACCTGCTAATTTAACTGCTTCAGAGGACTGGCTCGCAATTTGTATAATCTCATCGAGCATGTTCTTACTATTAGCACTGGCTTGCTCTAAGTTTGCAGCTTGCTCTTCCGTTCGTTGGCTGATTTCAACGTTGCTTGAAGCTATTTCAGATGCACTTTGCGAAACTTGATTTGCACTATTTTGAATGCTCATAATAACACTGGTTAATTTTTCTATAGTCTGATTAACGTCTTCTTTTAAAATAGCAAAAACGCCTTTATAATCAGATTGAACTTGCTTATTTAAATTTCCTTGCGCTAACGCACTTAGTACTCCCGTCACTTCGCTGATTGCATCACCAGTAATGGTTAAAGAGCTGTTTACATCACGTTGTAATTGGGCCAATTGCCCTTGCATTGGCGTTTCTAATTGCTGACTAAAGTCACCATTACGCATAGCAGCCATTACCCGTGCAAGCTCTGAAATAATAACACTCAGATTATTTATTGAACTGTTAATATCATATTTTAATGAATCTAATTGACCGTTCATTATGGTATCAATATTTTTATCAAAGCATCCTTGGCTGATCGCTAGCATTGCATTTGATATATCACCCACAGCACTATCTAAACTCATAATAGAATCATTAATATTTTGTTTTAACGTAAGTAACTGACCATTTGCACTACAATCAACATGCTTTTTAAAGTCACCTTGGCTTACTGCCGCCATTACATTACTAATGTCTTTTATTATCAGAGCTAAATTATCAACGCTAGCATTGATATCATTTTTAAGAAACCCTAATTGTCCTTGCATAGGCTGCTCAATACGCTTAGAAAAATCACCATCATGTAACGAGCTCATTATCTCGCTTATACTGTTAATTGCCCCTGACAAACCTTGTACCGAATTATTCACACTTTCTTTCAGTTGTCCCAGTGCTCCTTTTGCGGCTACGGTTACTTGCTGTTTAAAATCACCTTCTTCTATATGCCCCATTACTTCAACTATCTCACCAATGGTGCCATTTAATGATTGTAATGAGCCATTTATGTTCGATTTAAGGGTCGCCAGCTCCCCCTGCATCGGCGTTGCTATTTGACTGCTAAAGTTACCTTGGCTCATATCATCAATAACATGGTTTAATTCTGTCATCGCTTGTTCTAATGAACTCGCGCAGTTATTAGTAGCTTGCTTTAATGATTCAAGTTCACCTTTACATACCACTGTTATCCTATGATTAAATTCTCCTGCAGCCATTTTGTTCATTACAGTATTCGTTTGCGAAATAGAGCTTTGTAATGCCTCTAACAAACTATTAAAAGCGCTTGCTGTTGAGCCTATTTCATCTTTGGAAAGCACAGGGGAGCGTACTGAAAAGTCACCTTGCTGCTCAACATGGCGCATAGTATTAACTAGTAATTGCACTGGTTGAGTTAAAGTCCGAGAAAACAAAATCGCAATAGTTAAAATCGCAGCAATACAAAGTATCAGCGTAATAACGAGTAACATTGTTAGGTGAGATACGGCACCAAAAGCTTCTTGTTTATCAATTTCAGCAAGTAAAGACCATTGAATCCCTAGAATCGAAATTGGTTTATAAGAAGATAATACCAACGATCCATTATAATCTGTGATCACCTGCTGCCCAGCTATACCCTGTAAGGCCTCTTTTGTTGCAATTGTTTTTACAGCTCCTGCTGCAGGGTTACGAAATGAATTAATAACAGAACGATTTTTAGAATCAAGATAAGAGTCAGACCGCATTAAAAAATCAGGCCCAACTAAATAAGTCTCACCGCTTACACCTAAACCAGCACGTTCAGTCATAATTTCATTTAGAGCATCGATAGATAATTGAAAAATTAAGGTGCTTGTATGAATTCCTTGGGTGTAAATAGGTGTAGCAATAAAGCTCGCTGGTGCATCATAGGAAGGAAGATATTGCTGGTAATCCGAAAAAACAACTTCAGTTTCAGCAATATCTTTAGCTTGGTTAAATACTTTAGCTAAATTACTCTTAGAAAAAGGGCCGTTAGTTAAAGATGTAGCAAAATCAGCTTCTTTGTAAACCGAATAAACCACATTACCTGACATATTATCTACAATAAATACATCGTAAAAATCGAATTTTTCTGCAAAATTATATAAAAAAGGATGAAACTTAAGATGCACTAAATTATAGCTATTAGCCATTGAAGATTGATTTAAGCTTGCTTTTTCACCAAGAGGATGAGGATTATCGGCTATATATTGATACTGCCAAAAGAGCGCTTTTTGTGAAAGTTGTGGAAATATCGTTGTAGGTGGTTTTTTTTGCTCGTTCTCAATAATGTACTTCGGATTAAAGCTATTTAAATAAAAATCAGAAAGGTGCTGTTTTTCAGATTCATTTAGGATAAATGAAGATTCAGACTCCTTAAATGTTTCAATAAATTTATTTGCTGCAACCAAAACCTCTGGGCTTTGGGACAAAAACAATAACTGGGACTTTATATCATCAAAATAGCGCTCAATAGCGCTTTTTTTTATTTCACTTACAGCCTCAAGCTGAGCATAAGTTTGCTTGTTTAACGCAGTTGATGAACTAAAAAGAGCAAGGCCAATAACAAGCATTAAAGGGATTAATCCAACGAATAAAAAGGAAAAAATAAGCTTTTTAGTTAACCCAATATTGCGAAACGTATCCCAAATTGAACCGCTAGACAATGTCATAAAATATCCTTATAAAAGATAACTTAGCCTAGTGTAGGACATAATATTTTAAAGCGTGAGCAAACACAGATAATTTTTCGAAATGTTAATACCAATATTACTTCGATATGGAGTCAATTTAACGATGGGAGAATGACGTTATAGGATGATAAATTTTTCAATACTTATGGAGATTGATATTATTCATCCAACTTTACTTTTCTGCAGACGTAAAAAAGCCCGAATCGTTAGATTCAGGCTCTCTATAATTTGAAGTCGGTGCCCTACGCAGTAGAATGTCGTAGTACCCATAGCGGTGGAGAGCTACAGTGCTAATGGGATACTATCTTTGCGTCGGGGCGGGCTCGCCTTCGAGCTGTTTTGTTTCACTACTGAGTTCAGCATGGGTTCTTGGCTATTTATTAAATCCCAGATAGCAAAAAACCCGTCACATTGCTGTAACGGGTTTCTTTAATTTGAAGCCTTGTGATGTCGTAGTGCCTACAGCGGTGGAGAGCCACATAGCAAATGCACACTATCATCGCTCGAAGCTTTGGTTTCACTATTAAGTTCGGTTTGGGCTCTTGGCTATTAGCTAAATCCCAGATAGCAAAAAACCCGTCACATTGCTGTAACGGGTTTCTTTAATTTGAAGCCTGGTAA